>RFPW01000141.1 GCA_009925965.1 Betaproteobacteria bacterium | reverse complement strand
TCGCGTCGAAATAGCCCCGCTGGGCCGGGATCCCGTTCTTACATTCGTCGGTTGTTTTCCAGGCAATTCCAAAAAAAAGCACAGCAAACAGGAGGCTGTGGGCGGCCACAGCCAAGCCCAACGCTCGCCACGAGGCCTGCCTGCCTGCGGGGGCCGCGATCGCTCGTCGTTCTGCCTTCTTCATCCCGAAACCCGCCTCGCGCTCGGTCATCCAGGGGTGCTCTTCACCATCAGGGCGACGCGATTGATGCCGCGTTCTCGCAGTGCGTTCATGACACTGATGACATCTTCGTAGGGGACCTTGCGTTCACCGCTGATGACGAATGGCAGTTTGGGCTCGGAATCATGGACTGCGTCCACGACGGCATCGAGCTCCTTGCGGTTCGTTTCGCGGTCGACGGATTGGACAACCCCGTGGGTCTTAAGCGCATAACGACCCCCGACCCGAACCACGATCTCGGCATAGGCGTCCGGGGCGACGTTGCTCTTCCCCGCCGACGGTAAGTCAACGACGCCCGAGGGGATCAGTGGTGCTGTGACCATAAAGATCACGAGCAGCACGAGCATCACGTCGATATACGGAACGACGTTGATTTCGTTCACCATACGGCGCTTGCCGCGTTTGCCAACGGAGGGCATGGCGCTTACCGGGCCTGACGTTGCAGGATGTTCAGAAACTCTTCCATGAAGGTCTCACACCGGTTGGCGAGGCGGTCAATATCGTTGGCAAAACGGTTGTACGCGACCACCGCCGGGATAGCAGCAAAGAGCCCGATTGCGGTGGCGACAAGTGCCTCCGCAATGCCTGGGGCAACCGATTGGAGGGTTGCCTGCTGGACGTTTGCCAAGCCTCGGAATGAGTTCATGATGCCCCAGACCGTGCCAAAAAGTCCGATGTAGGGGCTCACTGAACCGGCGGACGCCAGCATGGCCAAGTTCGATTCAAGGCTGTCAAATTCGCGCTGATAGCTGGCTCGCATGGCTCGGCGGGCACCGTCGATCATGGAGCCCACATCGCCGGATTTTTGTTGGCGAACTTTAGAGAATTCCTGCAGACCGGCATCAAAAATTCGTGCCAGGGGTCCTGCATCAGGTCTGCCGCGCATGAGCTTGGCGAGTTCGGCCAGATCACCGCCCGACCAAAAGTCTGCTTCAAAGCTGGTCGTGGCGCGCTGGGCAGCCCGGATTGCAAAAATCTTGGTGAAAATCGTGGTCCAGGATGCAACCGAGATGGTGAGTAGACCCGCCATGACAAATTGCACCGGGAGACTGGCACCTGCAATCAGCGACAGGATGGACATTTCTTGATTCATGCTGAATTCTATAATATCAGGGCGGGGGATCGCTCCCGTTGATTTTAACGCCCTGGTGCACCAGAAATGGTCAGCCAGTGAAAGAGCCCCCAAAGAAGCGCGAGTGCAAGTCCAAGGATCAAAATTCCTCGTAGTCGGGTTTCATGCGGTGGTGATCCCGGGGCCGCCAGGCCGTAACTAAGGCTAAATCCGCTCACCAGTCCGCCGAGATGGGCAGAATTACTGACGCCGGGAAGCAGAAATCCGATCAACAGATTGATGGCCACAAACGACCAGAGAAGGCGTTTGAGGGACGCGACGACCTCTTGACGTAATCGGTCTCCGTGGCGAAAGACGCCGGCCGCAATCGCCCCCATCGTTCCAAATACGGCACCCGAGGCGCCGACCAATACGGTAGTTGGCTGGGCGCCGATCATGGCTGCAAGGCCACCAAAAACGCCCGCACAAAGATAGATCATCAGGAATTGCCAGCGCCCGAGCATGGCGTCTGCAATGGGCCCCGCGACCCACAGCGCCTGCATATTGACCGCGAGATGCAGCAGACCCACATGCAGGAAGGTCGAGCTCAGCAATCGCCAGGGCTGCTCGGCATTGGCCAGAACATGGCTGGCTCCCCAGTCAAAGAGATCTTGAGCGGTTGGCGACAGCGGGTCGACCCCAGACACGATATTAAGCAGCCAGGCCGCGACATTGAGCCCGATCAAAACATGGGTAACAGTCACGCTCATGTCAGATTCATGTCAGATCACGGCGATGCGAGGGGCTGTGGGTGACTCACGACTCTGGCTCGGCGAGCCCGAAATGCCGCCACGCGGTCGCGGTTGCGATGCGGCCGCGAGGTGTGCGCTGCACGTAGCCTTGCTGGATCAGATAAGGCTCGATGACGTCTTCGATCGTGTCGCGTTCTTCACCGATGGCTGCCGCGAGGTTGTCCACACCGACAGGCCCGCCGTCAAATCGTTCGATGATGGCGCGCAGCAGCGCCCTGTCCATCACATCGAATCCGGCCGCGTCGACATCCAGCATCGCCAGGGCGCGGTCCGCAATCGCCGAGTCGATATGTCCGCTGCCTTTGACCTGGGCGAAGTCGCGGACCCTGCGAAGCAGTCGATTAGCGATCCTGGGAGTCCCGCGCGCACGTCGGGCGATTTCATGAGCGCCGGAGTCTTCGATCGGTGCGGCGAGGAGTCCGGCTGAGCGCAACACGATGCGGGTCAGGTCCTCTACCGAATAAAACTCAAGTCGTGCAACGATGCCGAAGCGGTCCCTTAACGGGTTGGTCAGCATCCCGGCCCGGGTGGTCGCACCGATCAGCGTAAACGGCTGCAGTTCAAGCTTGATCGAACGGGCCGCTGGGCCTTCGCCGATCATGATGTCGAGCTGAAAATCTTCGAGCGCCGGGTAAAGAATCTCTTCAACAACCGGGCTCAGGCGGTGAATTTCATCGATGAACAGAACGTCGTTTTTTTCCAGATTGGTGAGTTGCGCGGCCAGATCGCCGGGACGCTCCAGCACGGGTCCTGAAGTCTGTCGAAGATTCACCCCCATTTCCGCGGCGACGATATGGGCCAGCGTGGTTTTACCCAGACCGGGGGGGCCAAATAGGAGCACGTGGTCAAGTGCCTCCGCGCGCCCGCGCGCCGCGGTCATAAAGATATCGAGTTGCTCCCGGATTCTGGGTTGCCCCACGTAGTCATCGAGCCTGCGTGGCCGCAATGCACGTTCGACCACGTCCTCGCTGGGGTGGGTACGGGTTGCCGAGATGATCCGGTCGGCCCCTTTTTCAGCTTCTTTGTCAGTCACTGCTCGGTGCTCATGTCAGCGCTCATGTCATGGCTCACGTCATCGTTCATGTCATGGCTCACGGGTCATGATCAGCCCCGGGCAAGCGATTTCAGCGCCTGCCGGATTCCATCGTCGACCGACAGTCCTGGGGCGAGCGCTCGCACAGCCGCATCGGCTTCGCGCTCCGAATAGCCCAGTGCAACCAGGGCATGCAGGGTGTCTGACAAGGGATCGGTACCGCTTATACCAACCCCGCCAGCGCCAGGGAGGGCATCGCCCAGCCTGCCTTTAAGTTCGAGCAGGAGTCGCTCGGCGGTTTTCTTGCCAATGCCTGGAACTTTTTGCAGTCGCCCGGATTGCTGGTTGGCAACGGCCTGCGTCAGATCGTCAACCGTCATGCCCGAGAGCACGGCCAGGGCGATCCGTGGCCCGACGCCGCTGATCTTGATCAGCGCACGGAAGGCCTGCCGTTCAGGGCCTGTTGAAAACCCATAAAGCAATTGCGCGTCTTCGCGAACCACCAGGTGCGTCAGCAGGGTGATTTCCTGACCGAGAGCCGGCAGTTCGCAAAACGTGCTCATGGGGACGTCGACTTCGTACCCAAGTCCATGCGCCATGACGACGATCTGAGGGGGGTTTTTCTCGACCAGCAGGCCGTTAATTCGTCCAATCATGACGACACCAGTCTACCGCGGCGGACCCGAAGTCCCAGTGCGGCGAGGGCGGGGGGTAATCCAGTCGGGGTATCCGCCGACACACGCCCGCGTCGCAGTGTCAGAGCCCGTTGACCGTTACCTGCGGCCAGCGATAACGCGTCGGCCGTGCGCGAGCTATTGGCATGGCACAGGGCACAGGCGAGCGCGTCCGCTGCATCTTGCGATGGCGCCTCATCGAGCTTCAATAGGGCGCAAACCAATCGCTGAATTTGTTCTTTGCTCGCGCGGCCGTGCCCGGTGACGGCCTTTTTAATCTGCAATGCGGTGTACTCAGCCACGGGTAGGTCGGCGGCGGTGAGCGCTGCGATCGCGGCGCCTCGCGCCTGACCCAGGAGCAGCGTTGCTCGAGGATTCACGTTGACGAAAACTTCTTCGATCGCGGATTGGTCCGGTTGATGCTCACGGATGACGGCCTGTATACCCTCAAAAACCGCCTTGAGCCTTAGAGGCAAGTCGGCGTTCGACGGGATACGAATCACGCCGTGGGCGACGTGTCGAGCCTGGTTGCCCGAGCGTTCGACGATGCCAAAGCCCGTACGCAATAAGCCGGGGTCAATTCCGAGGATGCGCATGCGAGCAGAGCATACCGGTCAGCGGGCCCCGGCGTCGATCAGGCATCAATCAGGCATCCATCCAGAGTGCGATCAATGCCTGAAGTGCCGCACCCCGGTGAACACCATGGCAATACCACGTTCATTTGCGGCCGCAATCACCTCTTCGTCCCGGACCGAACCGCCAGGCTGGATGACGGCAATCGCGCCGGCGTCAGCCACCGCATCGAGGCCGTCCCGAAACGGAAAAAAAGCGTCGCTCGCAACCACTGAACCTGCCAGTTTGAGATTTGCATGCGCGGCCTTGATCCCCGCAATTCGAGCCGAGTCGATTCGACTCATCTGGCCTGCACCAATCCCTACGGTGGCTTGATCGGCACAGAACACGATCGCATTCGATTTGACGTATTTGGCAACTCGCCAGGCAAAGAGGAGGTCTTGCAGCTGGGCCGGTGTGGGCGCGGCTTGAGTCACCACGTTAAGTTCGGCCGCAACGATTTCGTGGTTGTCGGCGGTCTGCATTAACAACCCGGATCCAACCCGTTTTACGTCGATCAGATTGCGACCACGAATCCAGTCGGTCGGACCGTCCGAATTGACCCCATCGAGCGAAATCTCAAGAAGCCGGGTGTTTGGTTTGGCGGCGAACACATGGAGGGCTTCGGGGCTGAAGGACGGTGCTATCAGCACCTCGACAAACTGACCAGCAACCGCCTTTGCGGCTTCGCCATCAAGGGGGCGATTAAACGCAATGATGCCGCCAAAGGCGCTGGTTGGGTCGGTAGCGAGGGCGCGGGCATAGGCCTGGGCGCAGGTCGCAGCAATTGCAACACCGCAAGGATTGGCGTGCTTGACGATGACGCAGGCGGGCTCCGGGAAGCTCTTGACGCATTCCCAGGCCGCGTCGGCGTCGGCAATGTTGTTGTACGAGAGCTCTTTGCCCTGGACCTGATGACCGGTCACGAGCGATCCGGGCGCTGGGTACAGGTCCCGATAATAGGCTGCCTGCTGGTGCGGGTTTTCGCCATAGCGCAGATCCTGCAACTTGACGAACGAGCCATTGGCCTGGCTCGCGAACATCGTGCGGGTGCCGTCTGGTTGTATCGAGGCGAGATAGTCGCTGATCGCCGAATCGTAATTCGCGATTCGGTTGAAGGCCGCGACCGCCAGAGCAAACCGGGTGGGGTCGGTGAGGCCACCGCAGGCATCCATTTCGGTCAGCACAGATTTGTACTGACCGGCGTCGGTCAGAACGCCAACGCCGCGCCAGTTCTTCGCGGCCGAGCGAATCATCGCAGGGCCACCAATATCGATATTTTCAATCGCATCGTCGAGCGTGCAGCCCGGGCGAGCTACGGTGGATTCGAACGGATAAAGTTGCACCACAAGTAGATCAATCGGGTCGATCTGATGGGCCTCGAGTGCTTGCAGGTGCTCGGAGACTTCACGTCGCGCCAGCAAACCCCCGTGTACGTTGGGGTGCAGGGTCTTCACTCGACCATCGAGCATTT
>RFPW01000015.1 GCA_009925965.1 Betaproteobacteria bacterium | reverse complement strand
GTGTGCCTGAGCGGTTAAGATTGCGGCCTGTTGTTCCCCCGCGGTTCCCTCGCTGTTGCCCTGTTGTTCCCCCCTTAACCCTGCCAAGGAATGGTTCTTGACTGACGAAGCAATCGTTCTGAATGTCGTGGTGTTGGCGGCCGGGATGGGCAAACGTATGCGCTCGGACTTGCCCAAGGTCATGCATCCGGTGGCGGGCCGGCCCATGCTGGCGCATGTGTTTGAGACCGCTCGAGCCCTCGGGGCCAGACTCGGTCGTGGCGGCGTTAACTTGGTTGGCGTTTACGGGCATGGTGGGCGCCTGGTCCCCGACGCCTTTGTGGCTCCCGACCTCCAATGGGCGGAGCAAATGCCCCAGCGTGGAACTGGTCATGCGGTGATGCAAGCAGCACCGCGTTTGCTCGCCCACGTCCCGACGCTGATTCTTTATGGCGATGTCCCGCTGACAACCGTCGATACGCTTGAGCGGCTGGTTCGAAGCGTCATCGATTCGCAGCGACGGTTTGGGCTCCTCACGGTCGAGCTCGCTGACCCGACAGGATACGGACGCGTCGTGCGGGGAGCGACCCCAGGTGGTCCGGTGCAGCGGATTGTCGAGCAGCGCGATGCCTCCTCGGCGGAACAGTTGATTCGCGAAGTCAATACGGGTGTGATGGTGATACCCACGCCTGATCTCAGGCGCTGGTTAGATGCACTTTCGGATGACAATGCGCAGGCCGAGTACTACCTGACCGACATTGTCGGGATGGCGGTTGCCGACGGACTGGAAGTGGTCACCGCGCAACCGACCCATGCCTGGGAGACACTGGGTGTCAACAGCCGCGCGCAGTTGGCCGAGCTCGAACGCGTATATCAGCGCGGTCTGGCGGATGCCCTGATGGAGCGCGGCGCTCATCTGCTCGATCCAGCCCGCATCGATGTGCGCGGCGAGCTGACGGTGGGTCGAGATGTTTGTATCGATGTGGGGTGTGTCTTTGAAGGTCAAGTGACCCTCGGGGATCGCGTCCGGATTGGGCCTTACTGCGTGTTGCGCGATGTCATGATCCGCGAGGGTGCTGAGATCGCCGCTTACAGTCACCTCGAGGGGGCCAGCGTGGGCGCCAATGCCCGCGTTGGGCCCTACGCACGTCTACGCCCGGGCGCTGAGCTTGGTCCCCGGGTCCATATCGGCAATTTCGTCGAGGTCAAAAACAGCAGCTTCGGTGCCGACGCAAAAGCAAACCACCTGGCGTACGTGGGCGACAGTACGGTCGGTGAGCGGGTCAATATCGGCGCGGGTACGATCACCTGTAATTATGATGGTGCCAACAAGCATCGTACTGTAATTGAAGATGATGTTTTTATCGGTAGTAATTCCGAGCTCGTCGCTCCGGTGCGCGTGGGGCGTGGAGCGACCCTCGGAGCCGGCACGACCTTGACTAAAGACGCGCCACCCGGAGCCCTTGTCATTACTCGCGCGCAGGCGCGCACGCTCAGCGATTGGGTCAGGCCAGCGAAGAATCCCAAAACACCCAAAGCGTGATCCTTTCTTTTTCCCGGAGCCAACACCATGTGTGGAATCGTCGGCGCGGTCGCGCATCGGAACGTCGTACCGATCCTCATCGAAGGTTTGCGCAAGCTCGAATACCGGGGCTATGACTCAGCCGGTTTGGCACTCATTGATTTGCAAGACGCTTCGAGTTTGCGTCGGGTCCGCTCCGTTGGGCGTGTCGCCGAACTCGATGCCCGGGTAGCACTCGAGGCCAGCGACGGTGCGCAGACTGGGATCGCCCACACCCGCTGGGCAACCCATGGCGGGGTGACCGAAGCCAACGCCCACCCGCATGCCTCGGCAGGCTCAGGCTTTGAGGTGTCGGTCGTCCATAACGGCATTATCGAAAACCACGAGCACTTGCGGGCGCAATTGAAATCGCAAGGCTATGTGTTTGCCAGCGAGACCGACACGGAAGTCATCGCGCATTTGATTCACTCCCGGCTCATGGCGTCGACCGCAAACCCAAGAGTCGGCGCAAGCACCGATTCAATAATCGACTCAAGATCCGTTGGTGCGGGCGCGTTGATGGCGGCCGTCGCGGGTGCGGTGAGTGAACTCGAAGGCGCGTACGCCATTGCGGTCATCAGTACGACGGAGCCCAACACCGTTGTAGGTTCCAGAAAGGGGTCCCCACTGTTACTGGGGATTGGACAACAGGCTAAGGGCGAGAATTTTTTGGCCTCTGATACGTCGGCGCTCTTGCAGGTCACGCGCCAAGTCGCCTATCTCGAGGATGGCGATGTCGTTGAGATTCGCCCGGACCAAGTCCGGATCCAGGACGCGAGCGGTCGGACGGTCGAGCGTGCCGCGGTGCAGAGCCAATTGAGCGCTGATGCCGTTGAGCTCGGGCCCTACCGGCACTTCATGCAGAAAGAAATTTTCGAGCAACCCGGAGCGATCGCTAACACGCTCGAGATGGTGGCCGCGGGCAGTGTCCTCACCCCCGAACTGTTTGGCGTCGATGCGCCTGAGCGCCTGGCCAGCGCGCGCCAGATTCAGATCCTGGCGTGTGGGACGAGTTTTCATGCAGGCTTGGTGGCCCGGTACTGGATTGAGGGCGTTGCCGGTATTCCCTGTTCGGTCGAAATTGCCAGCGAGTATCGCTACCGCGAGCCGGTGGCACTCCCCAATACCTTGTTGATCACGATCTCACAGTCGGGTGAGACGGCGGACACCCTCGCCGCGTTGCAGTTCGCGCGTAGCCTCGGGCTCGAGAACACCCTGTCGATTTGCAATGTCCCCGAAAGCGCGCTCATCCGTCAGTCCGCGCTGCGCTTTCTGACGCGCGCAGGGCCCGAGATTGGGGTTGCATCGACCAAGGCGTTCACGACCCAGCTGACCGCACTGTTTGTTTTGACGCTGGTACTGGCCAAGCAGCGTGGGCGCCTGAGCGCAGCGCGCGAACAAGAGCTCATGGGACAGTTACGCCATCTGCCCGCGGCGCTGTCGCATGTGCTGACCTGCGAGCCTCAAGTGCGGGATTGGGCCGCGCATTTTGCGCCGCGTGAACATGCCCTCTTTTTGGGCCGTGGTGTCCACTTTCCGATTGCGATGGAAGGCGCACTCAAGTTGAAAGAGGTCACCTACATCCACGCCGAGGCCTATGCCGCGGGTGAACTCAAGCACGGCCCCCTGGCCCTCGTGGACGCCTCGATGCCGGTGGTGGTGGTCGCTCCCAACGACGTCCTGATTGAGAAACTCAAGAGCAACCTGCAAGAAGTGCGGGCCCGTGGTGGCGAGCTCTTTGTGTTTGCGGATAAAGATGCCCGGATCGAGCCCGCCGAGGGCGTCCATGTCATTACGCTGGCCGATCACGCGGGGCTTTTGAGCCCGATTCTGCACGTCGTGCCTCTGCAGTTACTTGCGTATCACGCTGCGCTAGCGCGGGGCACCGATGTCGATAAGCCCCGCAATCTGGCGAAGTCGGTGACCGTGGAGTAGTTAGTCGGGCGGGGCAAATAGAGATTGAGATACAATGTATCTCAATCAACGACGAATTGGGATCGATCATGCCCGCAACATCAATGGTTCACGTTCGCGTGGACGAAAGCCTCAAGGCGCAAGCGACGGAAACCCTAGCCTCGATGGGTTTGACAGTATCCGATGCCATTCGTGTTTTTTTGACTCGAGTTGTTGCGGACAACGAACTTCCGTTCGCTATCAAGGCGCCTAATGCAGCCAGTCAGGCTGCGATGGCTGAGGCAAACGAAATTATTAAGCACCGACGTGCTCGCTTCTCGAGCGCAGAAACTTTGATCGATACGATTGAAAAAGAAAGCCGCCAGTAAGCGGGCTGGCCTGCCGCGCGCGTCGGACTACACCAAAGACTTCCTGAGAGACTGGCAGCGCCTAACCCATTCGGGCCGATACGGCATGCACCGGCTAAAAGAAGCGATGATTTTGTTAATCGGCAACGACGGACCGCTCGCGCCCGAATGGCTGGATCATGCGTTGACCGGTGAATGGAATGGTCACCGGGAGTGCCATGTCGGCGGCGACTTTCTTTTGATCTACAGGCTCTATGATTCGAAAGAGAGCGGTACGGTGGTGTTCGTTCGAAGTGGCAGCCACGCCGATTTATTCCGGTAGCAAAGTTGGGTTTTGGGGCGCGATCAGGTCGCCTGACCGCTTAGACCGATCAAAGCTCGACCATCGATGGTCGGTTGGCTGATTCGCCTTACTTTGGTGCGGGCATCTCGAACCTATCCGTCGGATTTATCGAATCGGGCGCCGCACGCACCGCAATCGTGCAGTTCATCTATCCAGCGGGTCCGAAAACGCTTGGCATAAGGGTTGCTCCGTAGGGGTTTGTCCTCAGTTGGACGATTTTTCACTGACCCCTAGGACCCCCAACGATGAGCCCTTCAGATCTCAATTCGGATCTTGATTCTGATCTTAAGCAACAACTTGCCGCTCGTCTTGCCCACGACCTGGGCCGGCGCGGATTCTTACAAGCGATGGCGACTGGAGCGGCAGCGCTCGGCGTTGGCTCCCTGGTCGGTGAAGCCGCCGCCGCTGGCGAGCCCATGCGCGGTGGCATTCTGAAGTGGGCGCAGATCGTCAGCCCTGACACCTTGGATCCCCACTTCACCGGTTCTTTGGGTGCGATCAAGATTCACAACAACATCTATAACGGCCTGCTCAAGGTGGTCTACGACGGCAAAGCAGTGAGCTTTGTGCCTGACCTGGCCGAGTCCTGGAAGATGGTCGACGAGAAGACGCACCTCTTCAAGATCCGACCTGGTGTCAAATTCCATAATGGTGACGCGTGCGATGCGGCGGCCGTGAAGTGGAGCATTGAGCGGGTCAAAGACCCGGTCACCGGGTCGCCCCATGTCTGGATGGTTAAGGATTTAGCGGGCATCGATATCGTCGATCCGCTGACGGTGCGCATCCGCTATGACAAGCCTTTCGCTTTTTTTCAGGTGGCGATGACCGGTGCGACTGGCCGGGCTGGGACGATCGTATCGCGGTCGGCCGTTGAAAAATTTGGCAAAGACTTCGGGCGTAACCCGGTGGGTACCGGACCGTTCAGATTCGTCCAGTGGAAAGAAAATGAGCTCATCGAGCTCGAACGCAACCCCGATTACTTTGAGAAGGGCCTGCCGTATCTTGACAAGATTCAGATCAATCTGATCAAGGAGCCCACCTCGGCGGTCGCGGCGGTGCTCTCCGGCCAGGTCGACGGCATGGACGCCTGTCCGTTTCAGTTCATGTCCCAGCTGAGAGCAAATAAAAACCTCAATATCTACGGCGAGGTCGAGGGCAACTACGCCTTTCTTGGCATGAACAACAAGAAGGGGCCATTTGAAGATGTGAATCTGCGACTCGCGGTCGCGTTCGCCATCGACCGTAACGTGCTGGTCAAGCAGGGCTATTTTGGTGATGCGATTCCGGCCTATTCGTTGATCTCTCCGCCCATGAACGGTTTTTATGATCCCAACATCGCCAAGAGCGGTCGCGGGCAGTTTTTCGATCTCAAGCGGGCTCAGGAGTACCGGGCCAAGGCCAAAGAACAAGGTGAGATTACGGTCAACTACATTGCCACCGAGGCCTTCACCAGCAATGGTGGCAGCGGTAGCCGGAACGCACAGTTGATCATTCCGATGCTTGCAAAGATTGGTATTAAGGTCAATCTTGATCTCATGGACCGTGCCATCCTGACCAAGCGCCGTAACGCCGGTGAGTTCGATCTTTATGACGAAGCATGGCAGGCCGACCTGGATCCGGACGAGACAATTCGCCCGGAATGGCTAACGGGGATGCCCTGGAATTACGTGGGCTACAGCAATCCCGAGTTCGACAAACTAGTCATCAAGGCGTCCGAAAGCGTTAATCAGGCAGAGCGCAAAAAGCTCTACTACGCGGCTGAAGATTTGATGATGCAAAAGGATGCGCCGATTGCAGTGTTGGCGCATACCAAGGTCTACAAGATCTTCAACAAGCGGGTCGAAGGCTTCAAATATGTGCCGGTTGATTTAATGAACATGCACACCGTCAGCCTCAAGAAGCTCTGACCTGAATCGGTTTAGCCCTTGCCCCAGGTGCGTCGTCGAATCATCGACTACGCGCCGAGGACTCATTCGCGGTCCCCAATGCTGATGAATGCTGCCTTGATCAAGCTTCTGCAGACCCTGCTGGTGCTGTTGATCGTGTCGGTGGTGGCCTTTTTCTTTCTGAAAATGGCGCCAGGCGATCCCGTCATGCTCCTGCTTGGGTCGGAGTATTCGCCGCAGGCTTATGCCCGGCTCATGCACGAGTTGGGGCTTGACCAGCCAGTGACGGTGCAGTACCTCCATTGGCTGGGGCGTTTCGTCCAGGGTGACTGGGGAATTTCCTATGTCACTCGTGACAATATTTTTAAGCAGGCGGTCCTTCAGGCGCTGCCGGTCACGCTATCGCTGGCAACCCTCTCTTTGCTGATGGCACTCACGCTCGGGATCCCGGCTGGCTTGTTGGCAGCCCTGTTCCGGGGCCGCTGGGTCGATGGGTTGGTCTCATCGCTGTCGGTGCTTGGTTCGGCCTTCCCCAGTTTTTATCTGGGCATCATCCTGATCTGGGTCTTCGGGGTCGAGTTGGGATGGTTCCCCACCATGGGATTTGTGCGGCCCTGGGATGACTTTTGGGATGGCCTTTACCACCTCGCCTTGCCCGCCATCACGTTGGCGGTCTATTACACCGGATTGATCGCGATCACGACGCGTTCGAGCCTGATTGAAGTCCTCAACCAGCCTTTTATTGCGGCAGTGCGCGCGCGCGGTGAGCCCATGGTGCGGGTCGTCGGGGTGCATGCAATGCGCAACGTCATGATGCCGCTTGTGACCGTCATCGGTTTGCAGTTAGGGGGCTTGTTGCGCGGCGCGGTCATGACGGAGGTGGTGTTTGCGGTGCCCGGACTTGGGCAGATGATCACCACCGCGGTGCTGTCACGTGAATACGGCGTGGTTCAGGCGGGTGTCATGTTGACCGCGCTTTTTTTTGTCATGGTCAACCTTGTGGTTGATCAGACGTATCGATTTTTGGATCCAAGGTTACGTGCGCGATGAAGAGCTTCTGGAAGGCCGTTTCGCATCAGCGAAACGCGATGTTCGGTCTCGCCATCGTGGGAGTGTTCATCCTGATGGCCGTCTTCGCGCCGGTGCTCGCGCCCTATAACCCGACTGAACAGAACCTAGAGTTCGCACTCCAGGGACCAAGTGCGGAGCATTGGCTGGGCACGGATTCTTTTGGTCAGGACGTCTACTCGCGGATGCTCTATGGGGCGCGTCTGGCGCTGGGAATTGGCTTCGCATCCGTCGCGTTGGGCTTGCTCGGTGGCCTGATCATCGGATTGTCAGCCGGGCTACTCGGCGGTCGGGTCGAATGGGCCTTGATGCGGCTGGTGGATGCCATTCTTGCGTTTCCTGAAATCATTCTGGCGATTGCTTTTGTTGCAGTCCTTGGAATGGGAACCGATAAGGTGGTTTACGCCTTGGCGATCTCATTCGTCGGGCCGTTTGCGCGCATCGTCCGATCGGACGTGTTGCAGGTCAAGGCACGCCCTTTCATTGAAGCCGCGCGTCTCATGGGGGTCTCGCCCTTTCGCATCATCGTGCGCCACCTATTGCCCAATGTCCTGTCCTCGCTCATGGTCCAGGCCGGGATCCGGATCAGCACAGCGATCTTGCTGGAATCCGGGCTCTCCTTTTTTGGAATTGGGGTGGTGCCGCCCACGCCCGACTGGGGCTTGATCATTGCCGAGGGACGAGGGTTTATCACCATGGCCCCGTGGATCTCCGGCTTCCCTGGGGTCGCACTTGCATTGTTGCTGATTGGGTTGACCTTGCTCGGCGATGGCTTGCGCGACGCGTTCGATCCGCGCTCAGGGGGACACTAAGGTGCGAAGCCCATGTTGAATGGTCAATCCGGTCCGCTGCTGTCGCTGCAGGATTTCACCCTGCGCCGTGGTCCTCATGCCGTGCTCGATGCCGTGACCCTGACGCTCGATCCTGGCCGCACACTGGGTCTGCTGGGCGAATCCGGGGCGGGTAAATCCACCCTGGCAATGGCCTTGATTGGGCTGTTGCGCCCCCCCGAAGTCGAGCTGTTTGGCAGTATGGTGTTTGCAGGTACCGAGTTAGTAGGCCTCCCCGAAGCGCAATATCGCGCCCTGCGCGGCAACCGGATCGGACTCGTTTTTCAGGATGCGACCGCCTCGCTGGATCCCTGTTTTACCGTCGGACAACAGATTTGCGAGCCGCTGAAGCGGCACCTGGGTTTAGGTTCCCGTGAGGCTGCGGCGCGCGCGATTGAGTTGCTGACGCAGGTGGGCATCCCAGATGCGCGTTCGCGTCTCAATGCGTATCCGCATCAACTCTCAGGCGGTATGCAACAGCGCGTCATGATCTCCATCGCGCTGGCCTGTAACCCGCAGCTCCTGATCGCGGACGAACCCACCAGCGCGCTCGACGTCACGATTCAGGCGCAAATCATGGAGCTGATTCTGCTGCAGGTCCGTGCCAGTGGATCGAGTGCGATTTTTGTGCTGCACGATCTGGCGCTTGCTGCCCAGGTTTGTGACGACATTGCCGTGTTGTATGCCGGGCAGGTGGTCGAAACGGGGCCGGCCACAGCGGTGTTGGGCACACCCAAACATCCGTACACGATTGGCTTACGGTCGTGCGTCGTGGAACTCGATTCAGAACTGCTTAAGCCGCTGGTCGGTAGTGTTCCCAGCTTGAATGAGATGCCCGATGGTTGTCATTTCTGTACTCGATGTCCACACGCGATCCCGCGATGTTTCAAGGACCGCCCACCGTTGATTGCGTATCAGGGCCGTGCGGTGGCTTGTTGGTTGATCGCTGATTTGCCAACCTCTGCTGCTGTCCCTACTCCTGCTCCCATTTCTGCGCCCACCCCAGTCGGCGCTGGGGCGCCATGATGGGGACTCCACTGTTCACCGTACTCGATGTTGAGAAGACGTACCGGGTCGGGACGACCCCGGGTTCGGGCTGGTTCAGCGCCGGTCAACCGCGTCTACTTAAAGCGCTCAATGGGGTGCGCCTTGAGATTGCCCAGGGCGATTCGATCGCGCTGGTGGGTGAAAGCGGCTCCGGCAAAAGTACGCTGGTGCGACTGATGCTCGGCCTGGAGCCGGCTACGGATGGGCGACTTCTTTATCGCCAGGTTGATATTGAGCAGTTTGATCGCGCGGCGCGTCAGACCTTTCGTCGCGAAGTCGCCTTCATTTACCAGGATGCTCGCGGATCAATGAACCCGCGCATGCGGATCCGCGCAATCCTTGCCGAACCTCTGCGCTTGTACCGGCTGTGTCCCGAATCCGAGGTCGAGGGGCGTGTTCTTGCACTACTTGAGAAGGTCGGTCTTGCGGCTGATCTGGCCGACCGCTATCCGAGTGAACTGTCAGGGGGCCAGGTTCGCCGCGTGGCGGTGGCGCGCGCTCTTGCTGCTGAACCCAAGACGATCGTCGCGGACGAATCCGTTGCTGGCCTGGATGTCTCGGTGCAGGCACAGTTGCTCAACCTCTTGCGCGGACTCTGCCGCGAAATGGGCTTGACGCTGATCTTCATCACCCACGATCTTGGCGTGGCGAGCTATCTCTGTACCCGCATCGCCGTTTTGTATTTGGGCCGCATCGTCGAGGAGGGGGCGACGGCTGACATTTTGCATCGACCCATGCACCCCTACACCCGGGGTCTGATGCGCGCGTTTCCCAGTTTCGGCCGCCCTCTCACGGCCTCGCTCAAGGGCGAGATCCCGAGTCCGATTGATCTGCCCGCGGGCTGTCGCTTTGCCTCACGGTGCCCGCAAGCTGTCCCGTTTTGTCTGACCTCAGATCCGGTGCTCAAACACCCTGAGGACCCCGATCCGAACGGCGCGCGCCGGGTCGCCTGTCATTTTCCAATTCGCGATATTCTCGACCTCTGATCAAACTCCGATCGAGCGCTGATCAAGCGCTGGTCGAACGCCCCCAGGAGCACTGCTTTGCAAATCAACACTGGCCGCCCCGTCACCATGGGGCCTCACGGCATGGTCACGTGCCCCCATTCTCTGGCCTCACAAGCGGGCGTCGATGTGTTGCGCGCAGGCGGTTCGGCGGTGGATGCTGCGATTGCCACCAGTGCCGCGCTTGCGGTGCTGTACCCACACATGACTGGCGTCGGTGGCGATGCGTTTTGGTTGATTCACGATGCAAAGACCGGGCAGGTGCGTTATCTGGATGGTGGCGGCCGCGCGGCCGCAAGTGCCTCGATCGATTGGTTCAAGGCGCGAGGGCATTCAGAAATCCCTTTTCGCGGTGTTCTCCCAGCGACTTTGACGACACCAGGTTCGGTGGCGAGTTGGGGCGAGGCCCATGCAGCCTATGGGCGGCTACCCATGTCGCGTTGCCTGGAGAGCGCCATTGGCTATGCCCGCGATGGTTTTCCGGTCACCCAGCGCCTGGCTGGCTGGATCGAGCATGTGAAGGCGGACCTCGCCCCGCATGCGGAGTCGTGCGCGATTTTTATGCCCCATGGCCAGGTGCCAGTGGCCGGCAGCAAGCTGTTTAACCCCAATCTGGCAAATACCCTCGAGGCGATCGCGCAGAAGGGACCCGCCGGATTTTATGAGGGCGCCGTGGGGCGCGAATTGGCCCGATTTGCGGCTGAGCAGGGCGGGTTTTTTACCGAAGCCGATCTAGCGGCGCAAACCGCTCGGTGGGGTGAGCCCCTTCAGGGCACGTATCGCGACGTCACGATTTTTGAGACGCCCGCGCCGACCCAGGGTTTTACCGTGTTGCAGATGCTCAATTTGCTTGAGCCCTTTGCGCTGCACGAGAAACCTTATCTCAGTGCAGATCCGGCCCACTTGATGGTGCAAGCTAAACAAATTGCGTATCACGATCGCGACCGCTTTCTGGCCGACCCCTTGTTCGCCAACGTGCCGATGGAGCGGCTGATCGCCAAGACGCATGCCGATGAGCGTCGCCCGCTGATGGATCCGGCTCGGGCCTTGCCGTGGGATAAGGTCCCTTCGTACGGCAGTCTGACCGGCGATACCGTGTACATCGCGGTCGTAGATGCGCAAGGCAATGCGGTGTCGCTGATCCATAGCCTTTATGGCGTATTTGGCTCGGCCGTCGTGGCGGGGCAGACCGGCGTGATGCTGCAAAACCGCGCCGCCTACTTCTCACTCAATCCGACCCATCCGAACTGTCTCGAACCGGGCAAAACTCCGCTTCATACCCTGATCGCGTCAATGGGTTTTCGGGACGGCCGATTGTGGAGCGTGGTGGGCTGCATGGGTGCCGACGGGCAGCCACAGATTCATCTGCAGACGTATATCAACCTCATCGACTTCGGCCGCAATATCCAGGAGGCGCTCGAGGCGCCACGCTGGCTCTCGGGGCGCTTCGCGCTCGGGGAGGACCGCGATACGCTGCACATCGAAGCCCGGTTCCCGCGCGAGACGATCGACGAGCTCGAGCGCCGAGGCCACCGCCTCAATCGGTGGGGGGACTGGAATGAGCTCGCGGGCCATGCCCACGGCATCGTGATCGACCCGCAAAGTGGCATGCGCTACGGAGGATCTGACCCCCGTAGCGACGGGGCAGCCGCTGGCTATTAAACCGCGCCAGTCGCGCCAGCCGCGCCAGCCGCCCCGAGCGCGGTCTCGATATCGGTGGCAATGGTCTCCGGCTTGTCGGTGGATCCATATCGCTTGATGACCTGCCCATCGCGGCCGACCAGGAACTTGGTGAAGTTCCATTTGATCGATTCCGTGCCGAACACGCCGGGTTTTTCGCCCTTGAGGAATTGATACAAGGGATGGGCGTGACTGCCATTGACTTCGATCTTGGCCATCATGGGGAAATTGACCGAGTAGCGAGTTGTACAGAACTGCGCAATCTCCCCATTCGTTCCCGGGTCCTGGGCGCCAAATTCATTACTCGGAAATCCCAGTACGACCAGTCCCTTCGGGCCATACGTCGACCACAGTGACTGCAGGCCCCCAAACTGAGGCGTAAAGCCACAGGCGCTGGCCGTATTGACAATCAGTAGGACCTTGCCGTGGTAGGTCGAGAGTGATACGGATTCGCCCGTGATGGTCTGGGCTTCAAAATCAAAGGCAGTCGTCATGTGGGCCTCGTGGGTTGGTGTGGATTTACTTGCGCGTCGCCAGGATCCCGGCGTCAAGGCGCTCTTCCGTGCCTGGGATGCGGGCGAGCGACGGATAGCGCAGCCCACCCCGATAGTCGATGGCAACAGTGCGGTAAAACTCGCCTTCCTTGACCAGTAACGCAATCGGTTGAGTGCCGGTTTTGTTGGCTGTGATCGCAGCACTGAGTCGCTCGGGTTTGTAGGCTTGTCCGTTAACGGCGATGACCTGTAGCGCGCGGTTCATTCCCGCCCGAAATGCCGGACTCTCCCACAAGACGTCCTGAATCGAGCCATCTTTGCGCAGGTTGATTCCCAGCGAAAAGGCGTAATTGTCGGCACGGCGGGTTGGGTCGTCTTCATCGTCCGGCATGAACGGGCTTGGGGTTTCAGTCCATCGCAGTTGCCAGCCCGAGCGTGTGAGCCCATCGAGCGGGGCGCCGCGTTGGTGGTTGTCAAGCCGGGTTCGAAGGAACGCCGCCCAGTCATGCGCGACGACCCCGTTGAGGGCGGACACGATGTCGTCGAAGCGATAGAGCAAGGGTTTGACGCGTCCGTCTTCCATCCCAAAAAATGCGCGGGCGAAATCGTCAAGGGACCGAGCCCCGGCCGTTTTCTCGCGGATCAGCGTATCGGCATCGAGCCAGATCAGCGTTGACTCGCCGTAGTAATCGGCGTTGCGTTGCCAGTCCGGCCAATCGTTGATCTCGCCCCGTGGACCCATCGTAGCTTGCAGGGTCGTGTCCTGCAGATTGCGCCAAAGCCTGCCGCTCCGGGTTTCAAACACCGCGGCGAGTCGGGCCAGGGTGTCGCGCGACTGCTCCGGACTCACGAGACCACTACGAACTGCAAGCACGCGCCCCCAGTAGTCGGTTTGCCCTTCATAAAGCCACAGAAGGCTGTTCTGCATCGGCAGGTTGAAATGCGGCGTCCAGAGATCTTCGGGCCGACGAAATTTGCCATTCCATGAATGCACATACTCATGGGGTAATAGCTCGCGACGGCCGGCCGACTTTGACCAGTCTTTGAAATATCGGGTCGATACGCCGTTCTCAGAGCTTTCATGGTGCTCGAGACCGATACCACTCATCTGATCGGAAAGCGCCAGCAAAAAATCGTACTTTTGAAAATGACGGGCGCCGAATAAGCGGTCGGCCTGCTCGACGAGTCGACGATGCGCGCTCAAGTGCTCATCGCTGATCTGGAGCAAAGCGGGCTCGTCTGCCACGATATTGAGCGCGACGGGGCGACTTGCTTCGATTGGATCGAGCGGAACGCGACGCAGATGCGCCCCCGCGAAGAGGGGCGAATCGACGAGCGTCTCGAGATTGGTCGCGCCATAGTGCACCCACTGATCCTGCTGGCGCTCCACCCGTAGAGCGCTTGCCTGAGTCCAGCCATTGGGCAGTCGCACCCGCGCCTGGATTGGAATCGCGGATGCGTAATAACCGGCTGGGTAGAGCACGACGGCTTCCCATTGCAGGTTCAGCATGGCCCGCGTCATCACCGTGCGCCCGCCGTTGCGCTGCACCGGCGAAAGGGACTGAAATTGCAGTTCGAGTTCGCTCACCGACGCAGGGACCGTGAGGTGAAATGCATGGGTGTCGACCGTATCCCGAACCCATGGAATCTCTAGATTGCCGGCCCGGATCTGCAAACCAGCTAAGCGCTGAACGGCCCCGTTTGGTCCATGTTGGCCCGGCAAAAACCGGGGAAATAGCAGCGTCAGTTTGCCGGCCTGGACTGGAATTACCTGCCGTACCTTGAAAATCCGTCGGTCGGTATCGGTTGCATCGACCTCAAGCGTGAGGGGCTTGAAATACGGGCGATCTTGCGGCTGATCGACGAATCCTTGAGCCTGGGCCATCGGGCCATGAACCCCCAAGAACAGGAAAAGACCCAGAAACCCGAACAGCCCCAGAATTCGGAACAATTTCAGGCATGCGAAGCGCTGCCGTAACGATTTAAGAAGGGTCATGGTGTTGGCTCAACCCACTGCAGTTCAATCCGTCTCATTGAATCGGCCTGATTCAATCGGCATAACCGGGTAATTCGCGATCGAGCACCCGCATCATCGCGTCAAAGAAAAGGCGCTCACGCAGTTCGCGCGGGTGGCGGTCAAACGGCGATGTTGTATTGACCATCTGGATCACGTCTTCGCTGAGTTCGTGGATGGGCTGTCCGGTCGACATGGCCATGATCTGGGCACGGCATACCCGCTCGAGCTTGTACATGCGCAGGTAGGCCTGGGCGATCGTGTTGCCGGTCACCAGGATCCCGTGATTTTTCATGAACAGGATGGGTTTGCCATCGAGGCAGGCCGCCAGTCTTTCGCCCTCGGCCACCGTTCGGGCCAAGCCCAGATAGTGGTCGTCATAGGCAATGCGGTTGTGAAAAAAAGCAGCAGTTTGACTGGCTGACAATAGTCGGTTGTCGACCAACATATTGAGCGCGAACGCCCAATTCTGGTGGGTGTGCAGGACCACGTTGGCCCCCGCAATCCGGTGAATGGGTGCGTGGATACATTGGGCCGACAATTCCACAATGCCGTCGCCCTCGAGAGTCTCGCCCGCCTCGTTGAAGACGACCATGTCGCTTGCGCGCGCCTCCGACCAGTGCCGCCCAAAGGGCAAGATCAAAAATCGATCGGGCTGCCCTGGCACCGCAACCGTGAAATGGTTGTCAATGCCCTCATCCAGTTCGTGCAAAACCGCTAGACGCAAGGAGGCGGCGAGTTCGACCTTGAGTTGGTGCAGTGACGGCGCGGCAGTGGGGCTGGAGAGGGTATCGGTCGACATCGCAACGGGTTCCTAAGG
Source organism: Betaproteobacteria bacterium (assembly GCA_009925965.1). Lineage (GTDB taxonomy): Bacteria > Pseudomonadota > Gammaproteobacteria > Burkholderiales > Burkholderiaceae_E > RFPW01. The sequence goes on along the minus strand of RFPW01000015.1, from coordinate 5,892 downwards.
GTTATTCTTCAATGTAGGGCGAAGTGACCTTCCACTTGCCATCCTGAATCTGCGAGAGCCTGGAGGCGTTGCTGCCCAAGCGCTTGGTGGCCGTAAAGCTCGAACGGGGGCTACCAAACATATCGGGCTCGAACGTCATCTTGTCCATGACCTTGATGAAACTGTCGGTACTCAGGTTCTTGCCTGCCTTTGCCGCCGCACTGGCAAATGAATTCACGATGATGTACCCATAGACCGAAAACACGGTTGGGTCCTCATTGAACTTGGTCTTGTATTTGTTGGCCCAGAAGCCAAGCTGAGGGGACTGTTCATCCGTGTAGGGGTTCTGCACCGTCATCGTCGCATAGAGGCCATCCATGGCTTTGCCGCCCAGCTTGTGAATCAGATCCGAATACGCGGCGCTCGAGCCAACGAAGACGGGGCTGAAACCCATTTTGCGGGCGGTGCCGATGGTGCCGATCGTTTCTCGAATGATTGTTCCCAAAATGACCATTTCGCATCCGCTGGCCTGCATTTTGGCAACCTGGGTTGAAAAATCGGTCGAGCCCCGTTTGAAATTGGTTTTCTCGGTGAATTCCATCCCCAGCGCTTTCAGGGCGGCTTCACCACCACGCAGGACCTCTAGACCAAAATCGTCATCCTGATAGATCGTGCAGACTTTCTTGACCCCTTTCTCTTTGATGAGTTTGGGCGTATTCATCCGGATCTGATCAAAGTAGGTGGCCGCAAACGAATATTTCAGCCGATGAAATGGGTCGTACATTTCGCGGGCAGCGGTAATCGGAAAAAAGTTGATCACGTTCTTTTCAAACTGAACCGGCATCGCAGCGAGGTTCTGGGCCGTGCCGATGTGGCCGAGCATGATGAAAATCTTGTCCTGATTGACGAGCTTTTGTGCTGCCAGAACGGATTTTTTGGGGTCATAGCCGTCGTCCTCAACCAGCAGTTTGAGCTTGCGCCCGGCGATGCCGCCTTGTTCGTTGATCTCATCCACCGCCAGTTGCATCCCGGCGCGGGATTGCTTGCCGTAACCGGCGAGCGGGCCGGAGAGGTCCTGGATACTGCCGAGCAGGATTTCATCCTTGGTCACGCCCTGGACCGGAACCGAACTGGTCTGGGCAGAGGCCGCGCTGGAGAGAGCCAACGCGGCGAGGGTGGCGAAAAAAAGGCGGTTCAATGGAAGTTTCATCAGGGTCTCCTCAGGGGGTTGAGCGATACATCGCTTCGATGGGTTGGGCATATTTTGTCTCGACCAGTTTGCGTTTGAGCTTCATGGTCGGGGTGAGTTCTTCGTCCTCGGCACTTAATTGGGTATCGAGGAGAAAGAATTTCTTGATTTGTTCGACGCGGGCAACGCTGCGGTTGACGCGGTCGATTTCGTCCTGGATCAGTTGTTGCACTTCGGGGGATCGGGTCAGACTGGCGTAATTACTAAAGGGTAAATCTCGATCCTGAGCAAATTTCTCGACGTTATCCTGATCGATCATGATGATGACCGTCAAATAAGGACGCCGATCACCGATCACGACGGCATCGGTGATGTAGGGGGAGAATTTCAGGCCGTTTTCCAACTCACTTGGCGTGATGTTTTTGCCGCCAGCCGTGATGATGATGTCTTTCATCCGATCCGTAATCCGATAAAACCCTTCCTCATCGACGGTGCCCACGTCGCCGGTGTGTAACCACCCGTCGCCATCAATGGTTTCCGCGGTCTTCTCGGGCAGATTCAGGTAACCGGCGAAGACGTTGGGCCCACGGACCAGGATTTCACCCGTCGCGGGGTCGATGCGGACTTCGTTGTACGGCGCAGCCTGGCCGATCGAGCCGGGCTTGAGCCGATCCGGTGGCGTGCTCGTCGCGGCCCCGCAGGTCTCGGTCATACCCCAGGCCTCGAACATGGGGACACCCAGCGCGAGATACCAGCGAATCAGATCAGGAGAGATGGGTGCTGCGCCGGTGATCAGGACCCGGGCCCGATGGATCCCGAGCACCTTGCGGACATTGTTGAGGGCGATCAAACGGGCAACGCTGAACTGAAGCTTGAGCCAGGGGCTGACGGGCTTTCTTGCGAGCACCTGTTCCGCAATCCGGCTCCCCACGTCGAGACCCCAGGCAAAGGCGGCTTGCTGGACCCAACCAGAATCCTTAATCGCGATCATCACGCCGGAATACAGCTTTTCCCAGACCCGGGGTACCGCCGCAAAAACGGTTGGCGCGATTTCCCGAACATTTTCTGGAATCGTTTGAGGGTTCTCTACGAAGTTCAATCGTGCGCCGGTATAGATCGAGTGGTAGGCGCCACCGACGCGCTCGACGATATGACACAAGGGCAAAAAAGCCATCCGCTCGTCCTGCTCGTCCTGCGGCAAAACCAAGCTCAGGCCGCGCACGGAGTAGACGAGGCCGGCATGACGATGCATCGCCCCTTTGGGCTTTCCGGTGGTGCCGGAGGTGTAGACGAGGATCGCCAGGTCCTCCGCCCGACATGCCTGAGCGCGGGTCTGCAGAACGTCAGGATGCTTGGTGCGCCAGGCTCGGCCTCGTTCGCGCAGTGCGTCCAGGCTCATGATCATGGGATCGTCCACGGTGCGTAAACCGTGCATATCAAACACAATGATCTGGCGCAGCCGCGGCAGCTGGTCGCGGATTTCAAGCACCTTGTCTAATTGCTCGTCGTCTTCGACAAAAAGGATGACGGAGTCAGAGTCTTCACACAGGTACTGGACCTGTGTGGCGGCGTCCGTTGGATAGATCCCGCTCGAGACGCCCCCGCAGGACAAAATCGCCAGATCCGCAAGTACCCATTCGATGACCGTATTGGACAGGATTGAGGCCCGCTCGCCGCCCCCATTGCCAGAGCGCTCCGTCGGGCAAAAACCCAGGCTGAGAAGTCCGCACCCGATCTCTTCGACCTGATCGGCCGCCTGGGCCCAGCTCCAGCTGCGCCAGAGGCCGAGTTGTTTTTGACGCATCCAGACGAGATCATTGCGGCGTCGGGACGCGTTCCAGAAGAGCGCCGGAATCGTCTCGCCCGGGAGATCAACCGTGGGTCGGTCGCGCAGCTGATGGAGGTCCCAAAGATTGCTCATAACCCGTCCTAGCGCCACATCTTCTTTTTCTTCCAGCGCCGCTCACCGCGCACGCTATCGTTCTTAAGACCTAAATAAAACTCTTTGATGTCGTCTTTTTCGCGCAGGCGGTCGCAGGAATCCGCCATCACGATCCGACCATTCTCGAGTACGACCCCATAGTCGGCCACATTGAGCGCCATGTTGGCGTTTTGCTCAACCAGCAGGATCGTGGTCCCCTGTTCGCGATTGATACGCACGACAATTTCGAAGATTTCACGGGTGAGTTTGGCCGAGGCTGGGTTCATCGAGCAGAATCAGGTCGGGGCGGGCCATCAGCGCCCTTGAAATTGCCAGCATTTGCTGTTGGCCACCCGACAACAGGCCCGCGTCTTGATGACTCCGTTCGCGCAGAATCGGAAAATACCCGAAGACGGTTTCCAGATCGCGCGCGACCCCATCGCGATCGTTCCGCGTGTAGGCACCCATCAGCAGATTGTCACGAACGCTTAAGAGCGCAAACACTTCGCGGCCCTCCGGGACATGGCTGAGTCCTTGCTGCACGATGAGCGCGGGGTCCTGTGCCGTGATGTCGAGCCCCTTGAACACGACAGACCCTTTGCGCGGATCGATGATTCCGGAGATGGTCTTGAGAATGGTGGTCTTACCGGCGCCGTTCGAACCCAGCACCGTAGAAATCTCGCCCTGCTGAACTGTCAGGCTGACGCCCCGGATCGCCTTGATCGGGCCATAGGCACTTTCAATGTTGTTGAGGCTCAGCATCATCGGCTAGCACCTGTGCCCGTGCCTGTTCCTGTTCCTGTTACTGTTCCTGTTCCTGTAAGCGCAACGGGACGACGCAGCGAGGCGACATCACTGACTGAACCCAGATAGGCTTCGATCACGCCCGGATCGTTCTGGACTTCTCTGGACGTACCCAATGCCAGGACTTCACCCTGATTCATCGCCAGGACCCGGTCTGAGACCTTGGAGACGAGCGACATGTCGTGCTCCACCATCAGGATGGTGACACCGAGCTCTTGGCAGATGTCCTGGATCCAGAACGCCATGTCGTCGGTCTCTTCCACATTGAGTCCGGAAGAAGGTTCATCGAGCAGGATCAGGCGGGGCTGAGCGCAAAGCGCCCGCGCCATTTCAACCACCTTGCGAACCCCATAGGGCAGGCCTGCAACGAGTGTGTCCCGATAGTGCTGAAGTTCGAGAAATTCGATCACCTCCTCGACTTTCTCGCGCGCTTCCAACTCGGCCGTACGGACACGCCCAGTGAAAAACAAATCTTCCCAGAGATTGCTACGACGCTGGGTGTGGCGGCCAATCAGCAGGTTTTGCAAGACCGTGGCGAATTCGAACAATTCAATATTCTGAAAGGTACGCGCGATGCCCAATGCCGCGACTTCATGAGCGGCATGGTCGGTCAGTCGGAGTGTGCCCGTTGGGCCGGTGTAATCGATGGTCCCAGAGCTTGGGTTGTAGATTCGGCTGATCAGATTAAAAACCGTCGTCTTACCCGCACCATTGGGGCCAATCAGGGTGAACACTTCGCCGGCCTGGACCTCAAAACTGACGTCTTTGACGGCGAGCACACCGCCAAAGCGGACGCTCAGCTTTTGGGCAGACAGGATGGCGCTCATCTAAGCCGATCCGATTTTTGGAATGATTTCTGGCGTTTGAACATACCTTTCCGGTAGAACGGAAATGACTGCAGATAGGTTCTGACCTTAAGCCAGCGCCCATGCAGACCCATGGGCTCAAACAACACGAAGCTGACGAGGACCGCGCCGTAAATGACGCTTTGCAGGCCCGGTGCCTGGCCGATGCTCGCCGGCAGATAATCCTTCAGGATGGCAATCGCCTGGGGCATGGCAATCAGAAAAGTTGCGCCCAAAAATGCGCCATGAACCGAGCCCAGTCCGCCGATGACAATCATCAAAAGCAGATCGATCGATTGCAGAATACTGAATTGGTCGGGCGAGATGAACTGTAATTTGTGGGCGTAGAGGGCCCCGGCGATCCCAGCGAGAGCGGCCGACAGCGCAAAGGAAAGTGTCTTGTAATGGGCCAGATGAATCCCCATGCTCTGGGCCGAGACTTCGGAATCTCGGATCGCAACGAATGCCCGTCCGGTTGGCGAGCGCAACAGGTTCAGGATCCCGAGCGTGGCCAAAATCGTGATCAGGAGGCACAGCGCATAAAACTCGGTCGCGGTGCTCAGGGCCCAGCCCGAGACGCTCGGGGGCTTGACCTGCAAACCGGAATTACCGCCAGTGACCGATTCCCATCGCGCCAGACCTTCCTCGACGATAAATCCAAACGCGAGCGTGGCCATCCCCAGGTAAATGCCCCGAACTCGGAGCGCCGGCAGGCCCACGACCCATCCGACCGCGGCCGACAGGCCAGCGGCGCCGACGATGGCGATCGGAAACGGGATTCCAGCGTTGGTGAGAACCGCTTCGGTGTAGGCGCCAACTCCCAGAAAAGCGGCGTGGCCGAGCGAGAACAAGCCGGTAAATCCGGCCAGTAGCATCAAACCGAGACCGGCGATCGAATAGATCAGCACAAAGGTCAGTTGAGCTAACCAATACTCGGGGAGCACCCATGGGGCCAGCAATAAAGCGATCACCAGGGCGCTGTACCAGAACCGTGCGCCCTCGTGTTTGGCCAGGCGGATGTCCTGGTCGTAATCGGTTTTGAAAATGAAACGCATCAGTGGGTTCTTCTGGACCGATCAGACTTTCTTGCGCAACTGTTCGCCAAACAAGCCATTGGGCTTGACGACCAGCATCAGCAGGACCACGACGTAGGC
>RFPW01000140.1 GCA_009925965.1 Betaproteobacteria bacterium | reverse complement strand
GACCAGCTGAACGCCGCGGGCTGCGAGTCCTCGAGCGAGATCGATGATGCCGGTTTTGTCTGACACGCTCAGCAGTGCGCGTCGGATTGGGGTCACGGCTTCGGTGCTCATTTCAAAGCAACCATGTCAGGCTAACCATCTCAAAGCAAGCCGTGTTGTTGGAGTTTCTTGCGCAAGGTATTCCGGTTGATTCCAAGCAGATCACTGGCGCGCGACTGGTTGCCCGCCGCTTCTTTCATCACGACTTCGAGCATTGGGCGCTCCACGGCGCGAAGCACCATGTCGTAAATAGCGCTTGGGTGCGAACCGTCAAGATCCCGGAAGTACTTCTGGAGATTGAATGCAACGGACTCATCGATCGTGGGTTGGCTGGTTCCGGGGTCTGGGTGCAGCATTGGGTAGAAAAAAACAGAGGGTCAATTGAGAGAAGGGAAGGCAGCGATGAACGGCTCATCGGGGCACGAATTAGTCCGATCAGAAGCCTCTAAAAACCAGGCGTCAATCAGTGCAAGCTGGTCCTCAGCCGACTCGAGCTGATTGAAACGCTCACGTAGGGCCTGACCGCCATGCCAAGCCTGACTGTACCAGCCCATGTGTTTTCGAGCGGTTCGAACGCCGCTGTATTCGCCATGAAACTGATAATGGTCCAGCAGATGTTGGGTCAGGTGGCCGCGGATTTCGCTGAGTGACGGGGGAGCGATGATTTCACCCCGATCGATAAACCCAAGGATTTCCCGAAATATCCAGGGCCGTCCCTGGGCCGCTCGGCCGATCATGATCGCATCGGCTCCGGTCTTTGTGAGTACGTCGAGAGCCTGCTGCGGGGTCTGTATATCGCCATTGGCGACCACGGGTACCCGCCGTGCGCCGTGCAAAGCCGCTTTGACTTCTGCAATGGTTTCGTACTCGGCCGCGCCCCGAAACCCACAGGCACGGGTGCGGCCATGCAACGTGATCATGGCCGCCCCGGCGTCCACAAAGGCCTGCGCGAGGCGCACGGCGTTGCGGGCGTCGGGCCGTGGGCCAGTCCGCATTTTGACGGTCACGGGGACCGCATCGGGGCCCTGTCCGACCGCTTCGACCACCGCCTCAACAATCCGGATGGCAAGCGGTTCGTCAGCGAGCAGGGCGCTGCCCGCCGCCACATTGCAAACCTTGCGTGCCGGGCATCCCATATTGATATCAATGATCTGAGCGCCGCGCTCGACGTTAAAGCGCGCAGCGAGGGCCAGTATGTTGGGCTCACCGCCGGCTAATTGAACGGCTCGTGGCGCCGCTTCGCCTTCATGGTTGATTCGGCGGGTGGTCTTGACGCTATCCCAGAGTCGGGGGTTCGAGGCGGCCATTTCCGACACCGCATAGCCCGCGCCGAGCGCACGACAAAGCTGCCGGAATGGCCGGTCCGTCACGCCCGCCATGGGCGCTACAAAAACACGATTCGGGAGGTGGTATCGACCGATTTGCATGACAGGGAGCGATTGCAACTGATCTGACCAGTTGCTCAAGGGCGCTTCGATTGTATCGGATGAGGTGCTTTGGCGGCCGCGGGTTTTCTATTGTGCAAATGTGCGAGCGAGCGAGCGGCGCAATGGCGGATTGAGGTCGAGCGCTGCCAGGACTACGGACTGGATTGGGGCTATGGCAGTCACCGTGAAGACCGACGCCAGGGTGTCTGTGATGCGCACCGTGGCTGCCCGATCGTTTTGGCGTGCCCGTTTGTATTGGCTGAGCGCATGATCAAGGCCATGGGGGCTTCCACGGTACTGACCCGGAAGGCGCTCACCTCCCAACACCCGCCAGTGGTTGAGTGTCTGGGCCAGTTCGTGCGCGTCACGAAGTCCCAGATTGAGCCCCTGGCCAGCAACGGGATGCAGTGTTTGGGCGGCATTCCCGATCCAGACTTGCGGCTGCGACGGATCAGGATCGATCAATTTTCCTCTTGTACGACGACGTAGCGGCATCACCTGACAGTGTTCAATTTCATGGACTTTGATGCTTGTTCCCAAAGCACCCTTGAGTACGCCACTCAGTACGCTACTCAGCGCCCCATTGAGGGCTTCATTGGGGGGTTCTGCATGGGTCTGGGCCCGCTGCTGCGTGACGGCCTCGGGCGCGCACCACACCAGGGCCCACCGGTGCGGCTCTGGAAGGGGAAGAATCGCCAGAGGGCCTTCAGGAGTGAAAAGCTCGAGCGCCTTGCCTTGAGTCCATCCAGTCAGGCGGATCTCGGCTAACAAGGCGGACTGGCCGAAATCCCGAACGTCGGCCTCTGCTCCTGGATCGCCATCGGCATGAATCAACAAGGTGCCGGGCTCGGTTTGAAGGTCGAAATTCGGCTCGCTAACGACACGTCGAACAACGCGTCGAACCCCGCTGCCCGCGAGTGCGGCCTCGAGACATTCGACCAGTGCGCCGTGCCGGACCACGTTGCCCAAACTGGCGCATCGCAGGTCCTGTGCCGGAATCCGGACACGGCCCAGATGGCCACTTAACGCGACTTCGACGGTCGTGATTTGACCGCTTTCGACCGGAAATTGAGCGACTCGCTCGATCAGTCGGCGCGATCCAGCGGAAATCGCGAGTGGGCGCTGCGCTAACCCGGGCGCAGCGTGGCCGCCCGATGTGACTTCGATCGTACTTGGATCGGGCCAGTGGCGCGCCAAGAAGAGCGCGCAGGCTAACCCCACAGGGCCCGCACCGTGGATTTGAATCTCAGTCGTCATGAGCGGGAGCGCTTGCCCTCCGCCATGAGTGCTTCGATTGCGTCCGCCGCGGTCGGTACGCTGGCGGTGAGAATCTCGCAACCGGCTGAGGTTACCAAGGCGTCATCCTCAATCCGGATTCCGATGTCATGAAACCCAGCTGGGACGTCATCGGCCGCCCGAATGTAAAGGCCGGGCTCGATGGTCAACACCATCCCTGGCTGAAGCGTCCGCCAGGGGCGCTCCAGGGCGCTCGACTCAGTGCCGGGGTCGGACCAGGGGCTGTTCGACTCGCGGTAATCGCCGACGTCATGCACGTCCATGCCCAACCAGTGGCCGGTCCGGTGCATGTAGAAACGCTTGTAGGTGCCCTGCGCGATGGCATCGTCAACTGGCCCAGCGACCAAGTGTTCGTCGATCAGACCCTGGGTCAGTACCCGAACCGCGGCGTCATGCGGGTCGATGAACCGCGCTCCTGGGACCGTCGCCGCAATGGCCGCATGCTGCGCGGCCAGGACAATGTCATAAATCGCGCGCTGCGGACCACTGAAATGCCCGTCGACCGGGAAAGTCCGGGTGATGTCCGACGCATATCCATCGAGTTCACAACCGGCATCGATGAGTAACAAGGTGCCTGCGCGCAGCCTTGCATCGTTGTCGCGATAGTGCAGGATGCAAGCATTTTCGGCGCCGGCCACAATTGAACCGTAGGCAACCGATTGAGCGCCTCGACTGCGGAATTCATGCAGGAGTTCCGCCTCGACCTGATACTCAAATTGCCCCGGGCGCGTGGTGCGCATCGCGCGCTTGTGTGCATCGGCCGAAATCACGGCCGCTCGGCGCATCGTGTCAATTTCGAGCGAATCTTTGATCAAACGCATTTCGTCGATCGCGGATCGAACGTCAATGGCATGCGACGGCGCACTGACCCCAGCACGCGATTGGGCCCGAACAGCGCCCAGCCAGCGACTGATCCGTGCGTCCAGCGCGGGTTCGCTCCCGAGCGCGACCCAGATCGCCGGGCAGTTGGCTAGCAGGCTCGTCATCGTCTCGTCGAGTGTCGAGATGGGCTGTGCATGCTCGATGCCGAAGGCTTCGCGCGCTCCGTCGGGTCCAAAGCGCAATCCATCCCAGGTTTCGCGTTCGGCGTCGCGCTCACGGCAAAAGAGTATCGACCGGTGCCCACCGTCGGCTGTCGCGATCAGTACCAGTGCGGATTCTGGCTCGGTAAATCCACACAGAAAATGAAAATGACTGTCAAAGCGGAAGGGGTAGTCCGCATCGCGATTACGCATCTTCTCAGTCGCGGTCAGCAAAACAGCAACCCCGCCGCCCTGCTCCGCCATTTTGGCTGCAAGACGTGCCCTGCGGTGCGCGCGGACGCTGCGTTCGGAATCGGAAGGGTGGTGCATGTTTCAAGCTCCCTGAGGTTCTGAAAATTTGTAGGGGTTGGATGGGTTGGATGAGTAGCGTCCAACCAGCATTGCATCGAGTTCACTCAGGCGCTCTGGCGTACCGACATCGACCCAGGCGCCATCGTGACGCTCACCGCCGGCGCGGTTTGCATTGATGGCTGCCCGCAATCTGGGCGCCAGTGGCGCTCGTGATCCTGGCGCCACGCCGTCGAAGAGGGCGGGTTGATAGACGCCAATGCCGGAGAAGGTCAGGCGCTGGGCATGGCCATGAATGTCTTCTGGCACAAGTCGATCGCCAGCCAGCAGAAAATCGCCTTCCCGGTGATGGGCCGGATTGGGCACAAGAACGCACCAGGCGTCGAGCGCAAGCACTTCAAGCTGGCTTGCAATCTGGGGTAGGCGGCGACGGTCGTAGTCAGTCCAGATGTCGCCATTGACCACTGCAAAAGGGGCTTGTGAATCGCGGCCGTGCACCAAGCGAGGCAAGGCTTGAACGATGCCGCCGGCGGTCTCGAGCGCCTCCGCTTCGGCTGACCATTGGACCTGTGCGCCCCAGGTCGAACCATTGCCAATAGCGGCTTCGAGTTGTGCACCGAGCCACGCGTGGTTGATGACGATTTCGCGAATTCCGGCGGCCACGAGGGCTTCGATGTGCCAGACGATCAACGGCTTGCCTCCGGCGGGCAGCAGTGGCTTTGGGCACTGGTCGGTGAGCGGGCGCATGCGCTCGCCGCGCCCAGCCGCGAGAATCATTGCGCGCATCAGCGATGACGCTTCAAAACGTAAACCCGCTGGCGCGGGTCCGATTTTCTACCCGGTCGATCATGCGAGCCAGTGGCGCCAGCGCATCGTATCGATGAACCGCTTTCGTCACGTAATCGAGCACCCTCGGCAGGTCAGCCAGATAACGCTCTTTGCCGTCGCGCAGGTGCAGCCGGGCAAAGATTCCCAACACTTTGAGATGGCGCTGGATCCCCATCCATTCAAAATCACGCCAAAAAACGCCAAAGTCCTCAGGCACGGCGATGCCCGCCTGGCGCGCCTGTTCCCAGTAACGAATCGCCCAGTCGAGCACTCGCTCATCATCCCAGGCGATATAAGCATCGCGCAGCAAGCTCACCAGCGGTCCGTGAACGGCATCCTGAAAGTCCAGCACTCCCGGGTCGAATCCATGAACTCGATGGTCAAGCACCATCAGATTTCGGCTGTGCCAGTCGCGGTGAACGGTGACTTGCGTTTGGCCTATCGCTACATCCACCAGCCGTTCGCAACCAGTCTCGAGTTGGGCGACCTCTTGAGGATTGAGCGATACGCCTTTGTGCTTGGCAACGTACCAGTCCGGATACAAGGAAAGCTCGCGAAGGAGGAGCTCGCGGTCATAGGGGGGTAAATTTGTCGGGGTGGCCTTGGTGGTCGATTCGGACGGCGCCTGCAAACGAACGAGTGCCGCGATCGCACCCCGGTAGCGCGCCTGAAGCCATTGACCGGTTGGGTCTGCGCGGAGTGCCTCGAGCAAGGTCAGGTCGCCAAAATCCTCGAGAAGGATAAAGCCCGCATCGGGATCGCTCGCCATGATCGTTGGCACTCGTAGCCCCGTCTGTGCCATCACCGATTGCACGTTCAGAAAAGGCCGTGTGTCTTCCTGCGGCGGCGGCGCATCCATCGCGACCATCGTCGTCGGCGCACCTGAATCGCTTGACCGGCCGTCCAGCCGGAAATAGCGCCTGAAACTCGCGTCGGCCGAGGCGATTCGTAAGGTATCGA
>RFPW01000139.1 GCA_009925965.1 Betaproteobacteria bacterium | reverse complement strand
TTACTGCGGTCGCACTGTTAGGGGGTCTTCTACCGGCGTTATTCATGGCGCCGATCTGGGCCTGGGGCGCAATCACCTTAATTCTTTTTGTGGGCGCTGCCGCGGAATGGTCCCGATTGGTCGGTGCCAGCGCGCATTGGGCCTCGCTCACTTTTTTCGCAGGAATGGCCTGGGTTGTTATCACTGAGTTGTTACCGACCTCAGGTTTGCTGCCGTGGGCGGTTGCGCCGGCCTTGGTGGCGGCACTGTTTTGGCTCACCATCTCCCCGTGGCGGCTAACCGGTGGTTTCTCTCAAGATCGACTAGCCCTGGTCGGGGTAGTTCTGGCGTTTAGCGCATGGCAGGCCGCTTTCGAACTGCGACGGCTTGGTATCGGGCAGCTCCTTTCAACCGCCTGCATCGTCTGGGTCGCGGACGTCGCCGCCTACTTCGGTGGGCGTGCGTTCGGTCGCCATAAATTGGCACCCGCGATCAGTCCCGGCAAGACATGGGAGGGGGTCCTTTTCGCGATGGTTACGGTTCTTGGCTTAGGTTGGGCCACGGTGGTCTATTCTGAACGCCTGATCGCTGAAGCTCAGGGGGCAAACTTATCAATGGTCCAAGGCTGGGTCGTTCAAAGCCTTCCGGCGCAGCTGGCACAAAGGTTTGGTCTGCCGGGACTGGTTGGTATCCTCAGCGGTTTGACGGCACTTTCGATCACAGGCGATTTATACGAGTCGCTTTTAAAGCGCGAGGCTGGTGTGAAGGATAGTGGCCGCAGCCTGCCGGGACACGGCGGATTTTTTGATCGAATGGATGCACTGATGCCCGTTCTGCCGATTGGCTTTCTCGTTGTTCGCTACTTGAGCGAACGCCTGCCATGAGCTCTTCCATCGCAGGGACTCATTCGCGGCCTCGGCGTGTTGTCGTCCTCGGCTCTACGGGGTCAATCGGGCAGAGCACCCTCGCGGTGATTGCGCATGAACCAGCTAGATTCGAGGCGTGGGCATTGGTCGCACGGTCGGATGTAGCGCAGATGCGCGAACAGATTTTGGCCATGCATCCAGCCTATGCCGTGATGGTTGACCCGACCGCGGCACGGCAGCTACGCGATGCCTTACCGGCCGGCATTCGGACAGAGATTTTGAGTGGCGAGCAGTCGGCCTTTGACCTGGCGGGTCATTCGCAAGCCGATACGGTCGTTGCCGCGGTTGTTGGCGCGGCTGGGTTGCCATTTGCGCTCGCGGCGGCACGGGCCGGCAAGCGGATCTTGCTGGCCAACAAAGAGGCGCTGGTGATGGCCGGACAAGTTTTCATGGATGCCGTCCGGGCTGGGGGCGCGACCCTCTTGCCGGTTGACTCTGAACATAACGCAATCTTTCAGTGCCTGCCCGTCGCTGGGAGCTTGTGGCCGCATACTCGCGGGGTCCGTCGCGTTTTACTGACGGCCTCAGGTGGACCCTTTCGTCGGTCCAGCCTGCGCGACATTGAAGATGCCACCCCTGATCAAGCGTGCGCCCATCCTAACTGGTCGATGGGACGCAAGATTTCAGTCGATTCAGCCACGATGATGAATAAAGGCTTGGAGCTGATTGAGGCTGCATGGTTGTTTGACCTTGCGCCCTCTCAGCTTGAGGTGGTCGTGCATCCTCAGAGCATCGTGCATTCTCTGGTGGAGTATCTCGATGGTTCAATGCTTGCGCAGCTCGGCAACCCGGATATGCGTACGCCGATTGCCCATGCGCTCGCTTGGCCAGAGCGCTGTGAGAGTGGAGTTTCCATGCTCGACCTCGCCCGATTAGGACGTCTAGATTTTGAGGGGCCTGATTTGGTGCGCTTTCCTTGTCTGAGGTTGGCCCTCGACGCGATCTCGGGCGGTGGCGCCGGCCCGTGCGTCCTGAATGGTGCCAATGAAGTCTCGGTCGCCCAATTTTTGGCAGGTGGTTTGCGCTTTGGACAAATTGCAAAAATCAATGAGTCAGTTTTGAACCAATTGGGTCATCAACCCGCTCCAACCACCCTGGATGGGGTCCTGGATCTCGACCGCGAATCCCGTGCGCTTGCGTCCCAGATGCTAGGAAGGGAGCACTGATGGCCGCTCTTTCTGGTGGCATCATGACCATGATCGCGTTCTTGGGCGCCTTGACCTTGCTGGTGTTTGTGCACGAGCTTGGGCACTTCCTGGCGGCGCGTTTTGTCGGCATTCAGGTCTTGCGATTCTCGATCGGTTTTGGGCCCGTCCTGTTTTCGCGGCGCTTTGGTGAGGACCAGACCGAATGGGCCCTGTCAGCGATTCCACTGGGTGGTTACGTCAAGATGCTCGGTGAGACCACGGGTCAGGAGCTTGAGCTTTCGGAAACTCAGCGGGAGCGCTCGTTTGAGCGCGCGTCGCTGAAGTCCCGCGCACTTGTCATTGTCGCCGGTCCCATTGCCAATCTGATCCTGGCGGCCCTGCTGTACTCAGCGCTCTCATGGAATGGGTTGTCCGAACCCATTGCCAAAATTGCTGCGCCACCTGCGAATAGCATCGCGGCGAATTCGGGCCTGGTGGCTGGGGACCAGATTGTTTCTGTGAATGATCAGCTGACCGAGTCCTGGAACGCTTTACGACTGCAACTTTTTGATGCGGCACTTGGCAAAGAACCGATTTTTCTGGAAATAGTTCGCAACGGAACGCCCGCTGCTGTGGTCCTCGACACGACCCGGTGGGTGACTGATGTGCTTGAGAAGGATCCAATGGGGGCGCTCGGTTTTGAGCTCTCAGGCCTTCATGTCGAGGTGTCGGGCGTTGTGCCCGGTAGTGCCGCTCAAAAAGCCGGGCTCCAGGCTGGCGATATTGTGCGGATCGTTGACGGGGATCCAGTCCTGCGCGCCACCATTCTGATTGAGCATGTAAGAGCCCGGCCCGGATACCCAACACGCTTAGGCATCGAGCGCGATGGGGCCGTTATGGAGGTATCGGTTGTCCCTGATTCGGTAACCGATCCCGCAACCAAGGTCGTTACCGGTCGAATTGGCGCTTCGCTCGCCACCCGGGCGACAACGGTGATGGTCCATCAGGGCTTTTTTGGCGGATTGCGTGCAGGCGTGATGCGCACCGTCGAGATGACTCATTTTTCGTTGAAGATGTTTGGCCGCATGCTGGCGGGCCAATTATCGCTGCGCCAACTGTCCGGGCCCGTCACGATTGCGGATCAGGCCGGCCGAACCGCACAGATCGGATGGACAGCCTATCTTGCCTTTCTCGCGCTCATCAGCGTCAGTTTGGGAACGCTTAATTTGTTGCCTTTGCCCATGTTGGATGGCGGGCATTTGGTATATTGCGCCATCGAAGCGGTTCGGGGACGCCCCCTGTCGGCGCAGGCGCTCAATCTAGCCCAACGGGCGGGGCTCGCGTTAATCGTTGCAATGTCAGCGGTCGCCCTGTTCAATGATTTGGTTCGTTTATTCGGCCCCTGACTCGGCTGGATTCGTCTCTGATAGGTCCCTGTTTTGCCCTCCAGTCTTATTGCCTTTTTGCGCCCTTTAGAATTTCGACCGGTACTGATTTCACTGGTCTTTTTGATTGCCTCGTGGGCGGGAGTCGCAAAGGCGTTTGAACCCTTCGTTGTCCGCGACATTCGAGTAGAAGGGCTTCAGCGAACTGAGCCGGGCACCGTATTCGGGTATCTGCCCGTTAAGGTCGGCGATACCCTAACCGATGAGCGTGCCGCTGTGGCAGTCAAGGCGCTTTTCAATGCGGGCTTATTCCGTGATGTTCGCCTCGAAGTCGATAACGGCATTCTGGTTGTGACGGTCGAGGAGCGCCCGACCATTGGTTCGGTTTCCATCACCGGAACCAAAGAATTCGAGCAGGACGCGCTCAAGAAAACGCTGCGTGAGGCTGGGCTCGGCGAGTCAAGGGTCTTCGATCGCGCCCTGTTGGATCGTGCGGAACAAGAGCTGAAGCGTCAGTACCTGACCCGCGGATTTTATGGCGTTCGGGTGACCTCCACGGTTGCGCCACTTGAACGCAATCGGGTTGCGGTCACGTTGACGGTCGATGAGGGTCAGACCGCACGAATTGCCCAGATCCGGATCATTGGAAACCGCGCGTTCAAAGACGGGGAGCTGCGCGACCAGTTCAAGCTATCCGAGCCCACCTGGTTCAGTTGGTATACCAAGAACGATCAGTACTCCCGAGAGAAACTCACCGCCGATCTCGAGGCTTTGCGCTCGTTTTATCTTGACCGCGGATATCTTGAATTCTCGGTCGATTCCACCCAGGTCTCGATTGACCCGGAGCGCCGCGGAGTCTTCATTACGATCGCGATCAATGAGGGTTTGTCTTATCGGATCAAAGGCTTCCGATTCTCGGGCGATACGATGGGCCGCGAGCCGGATCTGCGCAAGCTGATCCGATTGAAGGACGGCGAGCCCTATGTTGGTACTCGAATGACCGAGTCCACCAAGGCGATGACAGATCTATTTGGCCAACTGGGTTATGCATTCGCCTCGGTCAATGCGGTCCCTCAGCCTGACCGTGAGCGGCGCGAAGTCGAGTTTGAAATCATGGTCGATCCAGGGCGCCGTGCCTATGTTCGGCGCATTGAAATTTCGGGCAATGCGCGGACCCGCGATGAAGTGATTCGGCGGGAATTGCGACAGTTCGAATCGAGCTGGTACGACGCGGATAGTCTTCGGCGCTCTCGAGAACGAGTTGACCGCTTGGGCTACTTTAATTCGGTCGAGGTTGACACTCGGGGTATTCCTGATTCGCCCGATCTGGTCGACCTTGAGGTCAAAGTCAAAGAACGTCCGACTGGCAATTTGATGCTAGGCGCAGGTTTCTCGAGTACCGACAAGCTCATCCTTTCGGGTTCGATCAACCAGCAGAACTTCCTCGGTACGGGTAAAGCACTGGCTATTGATGCCAACACGAGTCGACTCTCGCGAGCGATTGGGGTCGGTTATGTCGATCCATACATCACCCCGGATGGCATCAGCCGGGCGATCAATGTGTCGACCCGATTGTTTAATGCGCAGGCATTGGCGCTCGGAGACTATCGCCTCCGAACTTCCGCGGCGGGGGTTCGCTTCGGCATCCCCTATACCGATGTGGACCGACTATTGATTGGAGCATCCGTCGAGCAGAACGCCTATCTGCTCGGACCTTTGGCGCCACTCCGGTTGCTGGACACGGTCAACGCGGTGGGAGAACATCCAACGGCTTTCCTCGGAACGGTGGGTTGGGTTCGCGATACACGGGACAGTGGGTTGGCGCCGAGTCGTGGTGAATTGCGCAGTGCCAGTATCGAGGCAACCCTCCCGATTACTGATCTTCAGTACTGGCGGGGGACGTATCAGCATCAGGTTTTTTTCCCACTAACCAAGGATTACACCCTCGCACTCAACGGTGATCTTGGTATCGGTCAAGCTTTTGGTGGCCGTCTTTACCCGCAATTCAAGAATTTTTATGCGGGCGGAATTGGCTCGATTCGAGGATTTACGCCCTCCAGCCTGGGGCGACGTTATCTCGATGGCGTACCCAGCGGCGGCCAGGTTCGTATTGTCGGCAATGCCGAATTCTTGTTCCCGCTGCCAGGTTCTGGCGCAGATCGCACCCTTCGAACCTTCCTCTACTTAGATGTCGGGAACGTCTACAGCACGCTGGAAGAAGTTGATCTCTCAACCCTTCGGGTTTCAACCGGGGCGGGATTGTCCTGGTTATCGCCGGTTGGACCGATCAAATTCAGTATTGGTACTCCAATCAGACGCGAACCAACCGATCGGGTACAACGATTCCAGTTTCAGGTTGGGACCGGTTTCTAAGTGCCGCGGTGTGCGAGAATTCTGTCAGCCTTGATCGTTTTGCCTCGCCTATCCTCTTTGAGCTTCGCTGCACCCCCATGAGCCTTCGATCTTCCAGCACGCTGTTTTCTATTGGTTCAACCATTGCAAGCCGTGTGCTGATGCACGCCGCGCA
>RFPW01000138.1 GCA_009925965.1 Betaproteobacteria bacterium | reverse complement strand
CTGGAGGATCTCGAGCAAGGGTTCGCGTAATCGCGTGAGCATGTTCAGTGGGTCGGGATCGGGCCTCATCGCCAATCCCAACTCGATGTAACGCGCGCGTGCCAAACCGTAGGCCTCAAGGCGTTGAAGCTGTTCCTCGGAAGCGTCACGCAAGACGCTCTTGGGTTTCAACTGCAGTTGATGGACGAGGGTCATCAGACGGGTTCGTGGGGTTTCCGTGGGCGCATAGGTTTCCCAAGGGGCATCGTGAATGACGGCGGGCCGATCATCGGTATTCGGCGGTACTTGACCGGCGAAAGCCCGAAGCTCGTCGGGTCCGCCAAGGATGCTGCCGAGAATGGCGTATTCGTCTACTACCCGTGCCTGTATCAGAGGCTGGTGGAGCGCGGGGGCCACTTTCAGGAGGCTAGCGCGGACCCCGTCCAGATTCCAGCGAGGCTGATCTGGTCGCGAGAGCAAACCCAGAACGGGGGTGTCCAGACTGTTGCTTGCCAAGATGGCGACCGCGTCCGGATACACCTGCAAGAATGCCGCCGCGATGCTGCGCACTGTCTGCAGGTTCATCTGGTGAACAGCAAGCCACTGGCAAAACAACCCACCCGGAGCCAACTGCCGACGAACGGCTGCAAAGTGCTCGACGGTGTAGAGGGAACCCGCGCCGCTGCGGGCAGGATGAAAGAGATCAGCAACGATCACGTCGTACTGTAGGGGCGACGCTTGCACATACCGTCTGGCATCGGCCGCGAGTATCTTCAGGGACACCTCATCGCGCGAGGCGGCAGGTTCTGGCGCAAAGAGCGCGGCGGCTTCAACCACTTCGGGCAGCAACTCCACCGCGGTAACTTGCAGATCCGAATTCAACGCGGCGGTCCGCGCCGTGTGCCCCGTTCCAAGGCCCAGAAAGAGCGCGCTGCGTGGGGCAGGATGCAGGAGAACGGGCAGTTCAGCGAGCCGAACTTCCACCGCACTACGGGCACTGCTGCCTTCCTGAGTGCGGTTGTTGATCCGCAAACGTGCGATGCCCGTTGAATCTTCGACGACGCTCACCGCAGCCATCGATCCGTCGCGATAACTCTGGAGCGTCGACCCCTCAGGCATGTCGACGAACCGCAGGGGCGACGCCCAGAGGCCAAGGGCGATCGCTGCTAGTGCAGGTAACGCGACTCGAGGCTGGAACCAATTGATTCTCGAATTTAGCGCGAGATAAGCGCCAATGATCAGGCTCAAGATCCATTTCGGCCCTGCCAGCGGGATCAGGCCCACGCCAAACAAGAGTGGGGCGCAGGCGGCTCCCGCGGTATTGACGGCGAGCGCACGCCCAAGCGGCCAGGACTGCGCCTGTGCCCGCCGGCACAAATGGGTGAACAACGCGCCCATCACCAGGGTCGGGGGCAGCATGGCGGCCGCTGCAGCCAGGGCCTCACCAGCAAGCGCACTGAACGCGCTGGTTCCAAAGGCCCGGGCCGGCCACGCGCAGATGACATCAGCCCACCACAGCGTCGCGCCACCGAACAACACGGCGCCTGCCAGGCTTTGAATCAACGCGTTCTCGGTGGCGACGTTTATCGCGGGCTTGCGAACTTGGAGAACGGCAGCTCCAAGGGCAGTGCCCAGAAGATATACAGCGAGCAAGAATGCGTAGCTATACACTGTATTTTCAGTGACTTGACTAAGCACACGGACCGCGAGCACTTCATAACCAATGCCGAGCAGCCCGGTCACGAACAGCAACCAGCCAATGACTGGACGCCGAGTTGCTGGGCCTGGATCTATCGAATCAGGTGCTGTGATCTCAACGTTTGCAGATGCCGCCGTGGCCTCGAGTGGCGTTCTCCAAAGCCATAAGGCCAGCGCAGCGCAAGCGGCATTGATGGCGCTGCACACCCAGGCGGTTTTCTGCAGACCAAGCATCGGGATGGCGACAAAGACGACGCTCAACACACCCAGAACCGCGCCCAGTGTGTTCGCGCTGTAGAGACCGCCGAGGCGACTCGAACCGCCCGACAGTTGCCGCTCGACGGCGGGGAGTGTGGCCCCCATTGCAGCTGTTGCTGGCAGCAACAGTGCCATGGGCAGACCGAATGCGAGGCACCAGTGCCATACGCTTGAGGGCTGTGCACCGATCATTGCGTGGGTGGTGTGATTGAACCAGGGCAATAGGGCTGTCAGGACCAGCCCCCAAAGCGCGATGAGTGTTTCAAGGGCGGCGTACCAACGGCCAGGAACCCGACTATCGGCGATCGATCGCCCCAGCACAAAGGCGCCAATTGCAAGCCCGCCGAAAAACGCGGCAAGGACGGCAAGCACGGCGACGATTTCATGACCGAGCGCGGTCGCGAGTTGCGCGCTCCAGAGCATTTGCCAGGCCAGCGACACGGCGCCCGAGAGCACCATCAATACGTACGGCAACAGAGGTCTCATCACTGCAAAGAGTCGACGCGTTGAGCAAGCGATCGACAAAAATGAAAAACCGGCCGCGGGGCCGGTGCTCAGGCCATGGTCACGAACCCAAAGGCCCGTGACCATGTTCGCGGGTCAGATTACTTGACGCCGGCAACCTTGCTCGAACCCAGAACTTCGACGTAGACCGGGTTGCTGTAGAACCAGAGGTCAGCCCAGGCAACCACGTCAGAACTCGAGTACTTGACGCCGGCGACCGTACGCATGTGCGCTGGGCATGCTGCGTCACCACAAGGGATTGCGCCCGGAAGGGTCTGGTCGTTCGGAGCCACCAGGAAGTCGTTCAGCGGGTTGCCCTCAGCATCGGTCTCGAAGGGTACTGACGCAGGGATGTTGGTCCCGCGCAGACGGAAGTACTGCGAAGCTTTCACTGCTGGGACCCTGAAGGTCATCGTACGGACACCATCTGCCGAAGCTGTCCAGTTCGTTGAATTGAACGTTTTCTGGATCTTCGTGGATGAATTGAAGATCTTCGCTGGGTAGTCCGCTGCCGTTACAGGGGGAGCGTAGGCGCCCTGATCGCTCGGGTCGACATAACCGGTGACGTTTCCACCGATCAGGTCGACGTGATCCAACACCGGAGCGTTGAGCGGCTGGACGATGTTGACCTGCTTGAGGGACGGATTCGGGAAGCTGTAGGGCGATGCATTGGTGCCCTGCGGGTCGCGCAGCGAAACCGTCACAAACAGGTCGGTGCCGGGGCGAACGATGAGCTTCTCACCCATCGTGGCGCAACCATCGATCCGCACTTCACCGTTGCCGGCCACTGCGTTTGCCGCGGCCTTCTCGATCAGCGCTTTGTTGGCATTGCGCGGCAGACCAGGGTTCGATGCGCAGACCACAAAAGCCAGGCGGTCGATCAGTTGTCCGTTGGCCACGTAGCTGTTGCCGCTACGGAGGCCATCGATGATGCCTTCTGCCGTGAGGTTGCCCGTACCCTTGCGAACCATGACGTAGTCGTTGGTGTACTCGCCAGGGTAAAAATCGTTGTCGGTCTCACGTTGGTCAGGACCGAAGGTGCCACGGCTGTGGTAGTCCGAGCTTGCAAAGAACCACCAGTTCCGACCTTCGCCAAGCAGGCCGTCCCACAATCCACCGATCTTGGCCGCATAAACGCCTGTGCCGCCAAAGGTGCCGCCACCAACAGCGCCTGTCGTGTAGCTTCCGCGCGGGGATTCGGCGCCATGGCCAGGCATCGATTCAAAACCGAACGCGATTTTTGGGGCTACGTTATTGAAATTGCGCAGGTGCTCGATATTGAAGCCGTTGTTGCCGGTCGGGTTGTAGATGCCGGCACGCTCAAGGTGGGCTGGCACGAAGTAGGAGGTCGTCGGTGCCTTTTCGTTCATCCACTTGAGACCTTCCAAGGTCTTGATGTGCCCCATGTTGGGGTACTTGGCGGTGTTGGTTCCGCTCAAATTGTCGGTCGGGGCAATCTTGGCCGACAGGGGGTTGATCAGCGTGTTGTTGGAGCTGCCGGTGACCGAACAATCCCAGAGGTTTTCAGCGCCGCGGCTGGTGTCGGTATCGCTGCGATCAAAGCAATATTCGTATTGCGCCTGAAGGTTTGCGTTACCGGTTGTTGCGGTTGAAGGCCAGGGTGCTTGTCCTTTGAGCACCGCGGTCGAGGTGTGCTCATGCCCGGGGTTGTTTTGCTCCAGGCCGATCCAGACTGGCTTTTTTGCATCACGGCCAAGGGTTTCAATGACCTTGTACTGATATTCCTTGATTTCCTGCCAGCGCCACATCTGCTTTGGGGTGGCGGTTCCATCGCCCTTGATGGCGGCGAGGCCAATCGTGGATTCCCAGGTCTGGTTCGGACCTTTGAGAGCTGAGGCCGGTTGGCCAGCGCCAGCATAGGTTACCGGGGGCGAGGCCTGCCAGGGGCCATTGGCGCTATTGGTCAGTCCCAGACCGGGCGCGACTGGCTCAAACGGGTCTTCCGCCAGAGTGCAGTTGCGAGCGCTGCGGCCACCGTGGTCGGCCTGAACGAACCAGTCGAGTTTCCAGGTGTTCACAGACTTGTCGACCAGCTTTTTCAGCGACAGTGAGCCGTCCGAGCAAGTCGAATGATTGTGGAAGTCGCCGGTCACGTAGGTTCCTGCGGCCTTGGTGGCGGCTTTGTCAGCGGCCGAAGCGGTCGGGACGAGCGTGACGACGGAAGTGATGGCGGCGATCGCCAGAGCGACCTCTCGCATTTTGAACTGGGGTTTCATCGTATTAATCCTTTGTGTTAGGCCGACTTCTGGTCGCCGTAGAGGCGAACCTTGCCGCTGCTGAACTTCACGGGGATCGTGTAGGTCGTGGTGGTGGTGTCGACGTCAGCGTTCGTGACCGTGGCGGTCAGGGTACAGACCCCATTGGCATCGCAGCCAGCGACGGTCACGCCAGACAATGCGGCGACCGGGAAGGACGAAAGATCGGCTGCGACTGCGACTGCGAAGGACTCCTGCGTCAGATTGTCTTTCAGGGCCTGCTTGGTGTAGCCCGCGTCGAGGAACGCATCGTCAAAGAGGTCCACAAAGCCCGAGCTGGTCAGGCCACTGAAGCTCTTGAGCGCCGCAACGCCACCGTTGTAGCTGCTCGTAAACGCGGCGACCTGTTCTGCCGTGGGAGCGGCACTGGAAGCCGTCGGAGTCGTCACCGAGTCGCCGCCACAGGCGCTCAGCAGGCTCAGCAGACCAGCTGCAAGCGTCAGTTGGGCGGTCTTACTTATTTTCATGAAATTACAACCTTCAGAAAGGGTCGGAGAATTCTTGATTCAGGTGCAAGAATGCGATGGCATATCTCGCGGCCCCGCAGGTTGCCGCCGATTGATGACGCGCCCGTGACGGCCATATGAAGGTTTTGTGACTCGACCTAGCGGGAGGTCGATGACCCGCCCGTTCCTCTTGTTGGTTGTAAGCATCAGGGAAAACCCGATCGCACTCGAGAAGGCTCCCGCGTGTTTTGTTCCGCGTTGTCCCAGTATGCTTATCGGGTTCAGATGAACCCCCAAAAAATCAGCAGCCTTCAGGAGGCAACTTTGAGCCATCCCACCGAATCTCTTGCGCTCACCGTGAATGGGCGTGCCGTTAAGGTCGACGTTGATCCCCGGACCCTTCTGGTCCAGTTGATCCGTGATCAGTTGCATCTCACCGGAACCCACGTGGGTTGCGATACCGCTCAGTGCGGCGCCTGTACCGTGCATTTGAATGGACGCGCCATTAAGGCTTGCTCGATCCTGGCCGTCCAGGCGCAGGGCGCCGAGATCACCACGATCGAAGGGCTGAGCCACGATGGCGAACTGCATCCGATGCAGGCGGCCTTCCGTGAGTGTCACGGATTGCAATGCGGTTTCTGTACGCCTGGCATGGTGATGTCGGCCGTGCAGTTGCTCGAGGACCATCCAAACGCTACCGAGCAGGAAATTCGTGAAGGCCTCGAAGGCAACATCTGTCGTTGCACGGGCTATCACAACATCGTCAAGTCAATCCAGCGCTGCCA
>RFPW01000137.1 GCA_009925965.1 Betaproteobacteria bacterium | reverse complement strand
TCAACGGCGGTTTTCCATGAGCGAATTCTTTCGGGGAGGAAAATCTGGGCATGAAGCAAAACGCCTGTTAAGCGCCGAGACTCAGTTCGACGCGCTGAGCGCGGTCGAAACAAGGCGGGCTGTGATATCTACAATCGGAATCACCCGTTCGTAATCCATGCGGGTTGGGCCAATGACCCCAAGCGTACCGACGACGCGACCATCGACCAGATAAGGCGCAGTGACCACACTCATTTGCTCCATCGGAACGAGATCAGATTCGCCTCCGATAAAGATCTGAACCCCCGAAGCGCGCCCCGAAGCATCCATGAGTTGAATCAGACGAGTCTTCTGCTCAAACAAGTCGAACAGCGATCGCAGCCGGTCCATGTCCGCGGTCAATTCGGTCACGCCGATCAGGTTTCTCTCACCAAAAATTACGACATCATCGGAGTGGTTCAGCATTTCACCACTCGCGGTGACGGCCCGTTGCATTAACACCCCGATGTCATCGCGCAGTGCGGCGAGTTCGGCCGAGAGCGTACCCTGAATCGAGCGAAAGTCCTGCCCGGCAAAGTGGGCATTGATGAAGTTGGCAGCCTCACTGAGTTGAGCGGGCGAGTAATCGCGCTCCGTCGCCAGAATGCGGTTCTGGACGTCGCCATCGGGGGTGACCAGAACCAGCAAGGTCCGTTTGTCGCCCAAGCGGATGAATTCGACCTGACGAAACACCGAAGCCCGCCTCGGGGTCTGGACCACACCCGCAAAATGGGAGAGGCTCGATAGCAGCTGGGCCGCGCTGGCCAACACCCGCTGCGGTTGATCGACCTGAAGCTGACCCTGCATCGCCTCGGTGTCTTCGAGCCCCAGTGGCTGAACGGTCACCATGGTGTCGACAAAGAGCCGGTAACCGCGCGCTGTCGGGATCCGACCCGAGGACGTGTGCGGGCTGGCAATGAGGCCAAGCTCCTCGAGATCGGACATCACGTTGCGCACGGTCGCGGGCGACAGGTCGAGGCCGGACCAACGCGAGAGGGTCCGTGAGCCCACCGGCTGACCTTCAGCAATGTGTCGCTCAACGAGCGTTTTGAGTAGAGTGCGAGCGCGGCGATCCAACATAGATGTTGATTCTAGTGCTCCCGCGCCAGTGTGGTGTAATCGAAGCTATGGGAGCATTTCAAACGGTGGCCTTGGTGGGACGGTTTCGCTCAAGCGGGATCGAGCAAACCCTTGACCGGATTGAGATTTTTCTTCGGGAACGCGGGCTTGCGGTTTTCCGGCCAGCCGGTAGCGCCGAACACGCCGGAGACGTCAAATCGATCGTCAGTCGGTCCGGCTCCACCACGGATCTGCCCATTGACCTGGCGATCGTTGTCGGCGGCGACGGGACGATGCTCGGTATTGCGCGCGAACTTGCCCCGTGGGGTGTGCCGGTGATCGGGATCAATCATGGGCGACTCGGGTTCATGACCGACATCCCGCTCGACCGATGGACGGAGGCCCTGGCAGCCATTCTCGACGGCCACTATGAGGCGGAGGAGCGGACTCTGCTCGACGCGTGCGTGCTGCGCGACCCAGACTCGTTGATCCCGTTTCGGGCGCGGGCCCTGAACGATGTCGTGATCGGGCGCGGTTTAGTCGGGCGCATGATCGAACTCAATGTCGAAGTCGATGGCAAGTTCATGTACACCCAGCGTGCGGATGGTCTGATTATCGCCACGCCGACCGGTTCGACCGCCTATGCGTTATCGGCAAACGGCCCGATCTTGCACCCGCAACTCAGCGGAATCGTGTTGGTCCCCGTGGCCCCGCAGGCACTGTCAAACCGCCCAATCGTGCTGCCAGACACCTGCAAGGTCACCGTGCGGATTGGCGATGAGACCGACGCGAGGGTGAATTGCGACATGCAGACTTTCTCGGATCTGCACCCCGGTGATCGGATTGTGATTGAGCGCTCGGCCCATCGAATCCGTTTTCTACACCCCAGTGGGTATAGCTATTTTGCGACCTTACGCGGCAAACTGGCATGGCAAGCGCTTCCGGTGCTGAGCGCCCGCCCCCAATCGCCCTGACTCGCCTACCCAGAGAACCCCATGCTCCGCACGCTTCGATTGCGCGACATCGTTCTGGTTGAAGTGGCTGAAATCGAGTTTGGTCCGGGTTTCAATGTGCTGTCGGGCGAAACAGGTGCGGGCAAGTCGATTCTGCTCGACGCACTCGGCCTCGCGCTCGGGCATCGTGCAGATGCCAAGCTCGTGCGGGAGGGTTGCGCGCGCGCCGACGTGGTTGCTGAATTCGCCAGTCATGAGGCCCTGGATGCCTGGCTGGCCGAACGCGAGATCATCGGCGACCCGGGTACGGTGCTGTTACGGCGAGTGCTCGAAAGTGACGGACGTTCGAAGGCCTTCGTCAATGGTCAACCGGTGCCGGCGACGCTACTGCGCGAGACGGGCGAACAACTTCTTGATATCCATGGGCAACATGCCCATCAGCGACTCCAGAATGGATCGGCTCAGCGGGCGCTCCTGGACGGATTTGCCGGGATTGATCCCGAGGTCCTGCGCTTGCAAACGTACTGGACTACCTGGCAGGACGCCGAAACCCGGCTGGCGATCGCGCGCGAGGCGGGAGACCAAGTCCAGCAGGACCGTGAGCGACTACACTGGCAAATCGACGAACTCGCTGCGCTAAAGCTGGGGCCCGGCGAATGGCACGAACTCGAGAACGAGCAAAAGCGTCTGGCGCACGCGGCAGCCCTGACTGAAGGGGCTCGCGGCGCGGCCGATGCCCTGCAAGAAGATGATTCAGCCATCAATCGGCAACTTTCCCGTTTAGTAGCGCGCCTTCGCCCTCTGGCGCTGATCGACCCGTCGTTGACGCCGTCCCTCGAGCTTCTGGAAGGGGCCGCAATACAGGCAGCTGAGGCAGCGGGCGCACTGTCTCACTATGCGGACCGCATTGATCTAGATCCTGAACGCCTGGCGGAGGTTGACCGTCGATTGGGGGCGATTCATAACGCGGCCCGCAAGTATCGACTGGCTCCTGAGGATCTGACGACCGAACTGATTCGCCTCCAGGAGCGTCTGATCGAACTGGACCGCTCGGTTGATCTGAAGGGCCTTCACGAAGAAGCGGATCAGGCACGGCTACATTACGATCAATTGGCCCTGAGCATCGGCGTGGCCCGACGCGAAGCGGCTGGGCGTCTAGCGGCCGAAGTCAGTAGCGGAATCGCTGGACTCGGGATGTCCAGCAGTCGCTTCGAAGTCGCGATTGATTCAGCGGACCCCGGCCCTGCCGGGACCGAACGTGTCGAATTTCAGATTGCCGGGCATAGCACCAGTGCGCCCCGGCCGCTGGCCAAAGTCGGGTCGGGCGGCGAACTGTCCCGAGTGGGTCTGGCCATCACGATTGCGGCCGCCAGTACCCAACCGGTTGGAACCCTGGTTTTCGATGAGGCCGATAGTGGCGTCGGTGGCGCAGTCGCGGAGCTGATCGGTCGGCTAATGCGTCGCCTCGGCGAGGTGCGTCAGGTGCTCTGCGTCACCCACCTTCCGCAGGTGGCAGCGCGAGCGCATCGACACTTTGAGGTGATTAAACGAACTGCCGGTGGCCGGCCCTTGACCTCGGTCAATGCGCTCGATGAGGACTCGCGGATCGAAGAAATCGCGCGAATGCTTGGGGGCGTTGAGATCACGGCCACGACCCGAAGTCACGCCCGAGAGTTACTGGCCCCCTGAACCAAGTCCCCGAAACTAACCCCTTGAAGCGCCCATCGGGAGCATGGCGGCGCTGAGGCGGTGTTGGCAATCGGGTTTGACGCATACCGCGTAGAGCGACAGGGCATGGTCCTGAAGCTCAAAACCGCGTTCAGTGGCAATGTGTTGCTGACGCTCCTCAATCTGCGGATCGTAAAACTCTTCGACATGTCCACAGGTCACGCAGACAAGATGGTCGTGATGGCCACCCTCTTGAAGCTCGAAGACCGCTTTACCGGCCTCGAAATGACTGCGCGTTAAGAGACCCGCCTGCTCAAACTGGGTCAAGACGCGGTAGACCGTTGCCAGACCAATATCCTGCCGCTCACCCACGAGCACGCGGTAGACATCCTCAGCCGTGAGGTGACGCCGATCGCTGCGCTGGAAAACCTCAAGGATTGTCCGCCTCGGCAAGGTTGCTTTGAGCCCGAGATTCTTCAATTCGTTAGAGCCAGTCATTCAGACACCGCGGATAGGGTTTTGGTCAAAATTCGCATTCCACTCAGAGTACGTATGATAGGCAGTCATTGCTTCGGATTGGTGAGACCCGTGTTTTTGCGCGAATTGATTCCTCATGAAATCAGGAATAGTTGCGGCCTGGCGTTGGCGCTCGGCATCGCGCTGTGTTCTGGCGGCTGTGCGCCGATCTTGCCATCCCTGCCGTCGACCCCAAGCCTGTCCAGGCTGACCGACAGCAACCTGTTCAAACCCTTCAGGCTCGATATTGCGCAGGGCAATTATCTGACCAGCGATACCGTCGAGCGGGTCCGCCCCGGCATGCGACGCCAGGACGTTCGGTTTGTCTTGGGTAGCCCTCTGTTACTGGACCCCTTTCATCCAAATCGGTGGGACTACATCTTTCGGTTCCAACGCGGCACAGGAGAATCCGTTACCCGTCGGGTCACAATTCACTTTGACGGTGACCGGGTTGAACGGATAGAAGCCGACGCGCTCCCTGGCCGCGACGAAGCCAACGACCCGGCGCTGCCGCGCAATCGTCGCAGCTAAGCTTTAAAGGTTGGAGGGCCGCACCCATGATGAACATCGCAATCGCCGGAGCCGCTGGACGAATGGGGCGGATGCTCATTGAAGCGGTTCTAAATGCCCCCGATGCCAAACTGACCGGCGCGATGGAGGTCGGTAGTTGCCCCGTGCTGGGCCGGGATGCTGGCGAATTCATGGGCAGAGAGACTGGGGTCATGCTGACCGATGCGACCGATGCCTGCGACATCGCACTGGCCAATTCAGATCTGCTGATTGACTTCACCCGACCGTCGGCAACCCTCGCGCACCTCGAATACTGTTTGCCGCGTCGTATTGGGATGGTGATTGGTACGACCGGGTTTGATCCGGATCAGCGGGCACAGATCGCGGCGGCGGCCGAACAGATCCCGATCGTCTGCGCGCCCAATATGAGCGTTGGCGTCAATGCCACCCTCAAACTCCTGGAACTCGCCGCAAAAATTCTGTCCGCCGATTACGATATCGAAGTGATCGAGGCGCACCATCGACACAAGGTCGATGCCCCATCGGGCACCGCACTCGCGATGGGCGAGACGATCGCGCGGACCTTGGGGCACGAGTTGTCAGACGTCGCCCTGTTTGCCCGCGAAGGCATCACCGGCGAACGCGTCAATGGCACCATTGGTTTTTCAACGATCCGCGGCGGCGACATCGTAGGTGACCACACCGTCCTTTTCTGTGGCACGGGCGAGCGGGTCGAGATCACCCATCGTTCGTCGAGCCGGATGAACTACGCACTAGGCAGCCTGCGGGCCTGCCGATTCTTAATGGGGCGCAAAGCAGGCCTCTTCGATATGCAGGACGTCTTGGGTCTACGCTGATCTGAACCGGGCGTGTCTTAACGTCCGGCCACCAATGCATGGCGACCATCAACCACAACCCGACGCCATGGCACCGCGTAGGCGGCAGCGAGTATCTGCGGCTGCAAAATTCGATCAACCGGGCCGTGGGCGGCTGATCCGTCGACCGCGATCACAATCGCGTGGGTGCAATGCCCCAAGACCCAGTCCGGATCATGCGCCGTGATCACGACGAGTCGCCCCTGCCCTGCCTCTGCAGCAAAGGCATCGGCCAGTCGCAAACGCTCTCTCGGGTCTTGATGGGCCAGTGGCTCGTCAAGCAGTAGGGCATCCGCATCACTCGCGAGCGCGAATGCCACCCAGGCGCGCTGTCGTTCACCACTTGAGAGGGTGGACCAACGCCGATCGGCAAATTCAGCAAGCCCCATAGCCAGAAGCGCGGCAT
>RFPW01000136.1 GCA_009925965.1 Betaproteobacteria bacterium | reverse complement strand
ATTTGAAGTCGACACGGCGAACCACTCGGTTCACTGCACCGCCACGGCCGAATGCACCGGAAAAACCGGCGTCGAAATGGAAGCGCTCTGCGCCGTTCAGGTCGGTCTGCTCACGATTTATGACATGTGCAAAGCGGCGGACCGCGGCATGGTCATCACCGACGTGCGCTTGCTGGAAAAGCACGGAGGCAAGTCGGGGGATTGGGTGGCGGATCAAGCGTGACTTTGAACCCACGCAGCCGCCCCTCGAGGATTTTTAAACTCTTCGATTGATCTCGCAGGAATCGTTGGATGCCTGCGGTTCCAAAGACTGGCCAGGGCGCTGTTGGGGCCGATTTCGAGAACGCAATGAACGCCGCGTTCGGCAATCGCGTCCATACAGGCTGCCCAGTCAATCGTCATACAAAGTTGTGCACCGAGTGCCGTTTTCAGTTCACTGACCCGACGACTGAGCGTCGCTCGAGCATTGAGAACGATCGGAAACTCTGGTGGATAAAAGCTCACCGCATTGAGCACCTCGGAAAATCCTTCGGATGCAGCAGCCATCAACGGTGTATGCGATGCCACATCGATCGCGAGCCTTTTACAAATTGCACTTGTGCCCGCCAATTCGGTTTGGGCCTGGTCGAGGTCACCGCTCAAGGCTCCAAAAATAGCGTGGTCGAAGTCGATCAAAATTGCGCAATGGAGCCTGGGGAATTGCTCCAGAACAGAACGAACGGGCAAGCCAGAGATCGACATCAGGCCGCTAGTGCTATCACCTCGAACCGAACGGTCCATCCAGTCGGCCCGGCGCGTTGCAAGACCCATCGCGGTCTCAACCGAAATCACGCCAGCACTGGCAAAAGCCGCCAATTCGCCGACGCTATAACCCGCCACCACCGTCGGCGTGCGGGGCAGTAGAGGTTTGAGCAAGGCCCAGGCGGCCAATGCCGTGCCAACCACCAATGGCTGGGCAAAACCACCTTTGCTGCGCAGCGCTTGATTCTCCAGGGTTGTGCGCCAGGCGGCACCCACCACCCGCTCCATTTCGAGGAGGGCGGCTGATGGGTTCTGCTCGACGGTCAGCCACGGCATCATTTGCGGATGCTGATTGCCTTGCCCAGCAAAAACCAATGCGTAGCTCACAAGACTGGTCGCGTCTTCAATGAAGCGAAATCTTGACCCGCCAGACCTTCCATCTCTCGGACCCAACAGGCGCAGGCCAGCATGTCCGCAGCGCCACCTGGCGACAGTCGCCGTTCAACAAACTCGGCATGAATGTGCCGCGCCTGATTCAACCAATCAAGCTGCCAAACACTGCCCGATTCGATAAAACCGGTCGCCTGCCCCTTCACAAAATCCATTGCTTCACGTCCGCCACGATGCGCCACATTGGTGTCATCCAACGCCGCCATGGTGGCAAAAAGGCAGTGCACTTTCGCAGCGCGCGGTGGCATGCCGAGCGCAATCGCCTCTTGCAATGCGGGCAAGGCCACCTCAAAGAGCGTTGGAAAACCTTCCGCGGCCTCCTCAGGGGCGCTTCGGAGTTGGAAACGCTGGGCAACGCGTTGGCCGTTGCTGAGTTGGCCGTTGCTTGGTTGGCCCATACATAAAGCGCTCGAGCAACGGGCCTGCGCCGCCCTTGATCGCAATGACTCGCCCCACTGGTCCAGGAGCGCCTCGCGCACACGCACCGCACTGAAGATCGATCGTTGGGCGGCCAACAATCCTCCTGCCGCGCAGAGCAGACCCAGCGAAAAAATCGCTCCCCGATGGGTGTTGATTCCACCAGTCGATTTGAGCATCCGGGCCTCTGCAAGCAACCCGAGCGACTGCAACTCTGCGAGGGGACGTGTTTGCCAGCCCGCGCGGGCAACCTCACCAAAAAAACCGCGTAACGCAAACAAGCTCTTAAAGAGCGTGCTGGCATTCATGTCGGAGTGGCTCCCGTTGTCTCGGTAGGACACCAGGCCTGGCTTGGGTTCGAGTGCCAGTTCCGCATGCAAGGCCCGAACAGCACCCTGAGAAATTTGAATTAAAGATGGCTGAACGGCCAGGCGTTCGGAATCGACCTTCATTCGATGAAAACAACTGAGGTTCGACTTTTGACCAGCATGCGATCCACTTTCCGTTCGGTCCACTGCAGGTATTCACGCCAGGCGATCGCGCTTCCATCCGGAAACGCGAGCTCACCATCCACCCGCATGGGCAGTTGCAGCGCATTCAATGCCCGGGACACCGCTGCGGCCATCCCGTGATCCGGCACCAGAACGCGCAAATCCAAATCCGAACCAGGTCGCACATAACTCATGTCCGTTAAGGCCTCCCATCCAAACGAACCATAGACTTGAATGGGTCCGTCAAAGCCTGCGGCATTTGAACGTATTTTGTTGATCGCGGCAGCGAAGGCCTCGCGTGGTTCAAATTGTTCGAATTGTTCAAACTGTTTTAGTTGTTTGAGTTGTTCCAAAGTCGGAAACCATCCCGCGCGGTCCACCTCATCGGGCGTCACTTCGAGCGCGAGTTTGCGCCGATCCCAAACGGAGGGGGCAGGAAGCCCAAGGCTGATCGTAGGGGGGAAATTCTCAACGCGTTGCCGGCAAACCACCAGCGGCAGAGCCCGCAACGCCCAGTGATGCAGGATGCTGAGCGCCTGCACATCGCAGTCACTGGCAAGGACCCGGTCCCAGCCGGAGGTCGTGAGCCAAACCAAGCCGTTACGCTGAAGGGCGTTCATGGCTCAGCGCGCGCCGATGCCGATGCCGATGTCGATGCCGATGAACTAGGCCACCAGGACCTGCTGAACAACGCGAGCCGCAAGCGCTCTGCCACCGCGTTCTGCCCCTAAGGTGGCTCGAGCATCGACGGTATTTGTCGCGGCCAACGCATCGAGAAGGTCCTGCTTCAGATCTCCACTCCAGAGCGCCTGAATACCACCCATCGCCACATAGTTAGCGACCCCCGGCGCAAACACGGGGTTCGTCAGTGATAAAGCCTCCAACAGATCTTCGCTGATCTTGGTGACCCGACTCATCGCCGGAATGCGCATGACACGGATCTCGGCTTCGGGCAACGCGTAGCACGCGTCAGCCATTAAACCCGACGTAATAAAGCCGCCCGACAAGGCCTGGTCATACACCAGGCCAACAACGCGGTGGCCACTGCGACGAGCAAAATCCACACAGCACCCCAGATGTGCCATATAGCGATTGAGGCCCAGGAGTTCATCGCGCCGGCGCAAGCGCTGGCCTTGCGTATCGACGAGCAACAGAATTGGCCGGCCCGGATGGTTGACCACCGTGTCCAGAACAAACTGGGCCTGCGCCAGTGCCGTTTCCACGCCGATCGCTGCATGGTCGGCGGTCCCTACGACTGCGATGGTCAACTCGGGCCCCAACTGAGCGGTCCCGTGGATCACATCCCCGGTGCGGGCAATGGCATGTAATTCGCCAAAGAGGGCGAGCGATAAAGCCTGCCAGTTCATGAGATTCCCTTCACCTGTGAGGCGTTCAACGCCCGAAGCTGTTCGGCATCCATATCCGCCACCCGATCAGGGGTTTGCACCCCGAAATGCTGCCAGATTTCGGTGGCCTCATCACAGTCACCGACTTGGGATAATCGATCGGTCAGCATCCGCTGTTCATCGAGCAAACTCTGCAGTGTCAGGACCTTGCTCTGTCCGAGAAGCGCGATCGCGACGTCCCGAAATGCGTCCAGGTCGTCTTCGACCAACCAGTCGCAGTCGCCCATCAAATAGCGGTGCTTGCCACCGGTGGTGCGCCACACCAGCGCGCGATCACGAGAATCGAACTCTTCTACACCATGGGACGACTCAATCACTTCCGGACCGGACATCGACATCCGGGCCTGATCGCTCATCACCACATGATCGGCGCATCGCGCAATCAGACCCATGCCGCCAAAACACCCATTGGCGCCACCAATCAGCATGACGACCGGGATGCCCGCTGCACGCACGTCCAGAACAGCTCGCATGACTTCGGAGACTGCAATCAAACCCGCATTGGCCTCATGCAGGCGCACCCCCCCGGACTCGGCCAGCACAAAGACCGCCGCCGGGCGAACCTGCAAGGCCCGTTGCAGTAGCCCCACCAGCTTGGCCCCATGAACCTCTCCGACGCCACCGCCCATGAACCGCCCCTCCTGAGCGGCGATCAGTACGGGCTGGTTTTGGAGCAGGCCACTCCCGATGACAACACCATCATCGAAGGCGTAAGGGACGCCCAGCAATGAGAGATGGGGGCTGACGATGCGCTCGGCAGGCCCCAACATTTCGCGAAACGATCCAGGATCCAGCAACTGGATAACGCGCTCGCGCGCGTTCAGTTCGGCGAAACTCAAGTGTGGATTCATGCGTCGAACCGGTTCACAAGTCAGGTCAGGCTAAGCGGGGAATGGACGCAGCTGCCTGGTCGAGTCGAAGGCTCACGACCGCGGGCGTGGCGCCCATGTCGTTAATAGAAACCGCAACACCGCCAAGCTGGTGCCGGGCCTGAAAGCTTTGAATCACTGCGGCCCAGATCGCGCCAAAACCGGCCGCCGAAGTATGGATTGAATAGGTGCAGCGCGCCGGGTCGGGACCTTTTTCGACCAACACTTCGAGGTTGCCCGAACCCACGACGCCGACCAGAATCGCCTCGAAGTCGGGTACCGATTGCCGCCCTTCCAGGGCAAATTCCAGGGTTTCCATGTGGGTTCCGGACTGACCAGTTGTTTACCAGTTACGAAAACGCTTGGGCGGGTTGTAAAGGCCGCCCGAGGCACGAACCAAATCTCGCATGTTGCGCGCGGCCAAAAGACTGCGGCTCGCCTGACGCTGATCGATGCCCAGGTCTTCGGCCCGACGAATCACGCCGCGGTCGCGCAGGTTCTCGACGAGGCGATGATCTCGGGCGAGCCCCACGGGCGTGAAACCAGCAACGCCCCGAATAGCTTGTTCGCGATCTTCGTCGCTGCGGCACAAGAGGAGGTTGGCGATCCCTTCTTCAGTCAGGATATGCGTCAGGTCATCCCCGTAAATCATCACGGGCGGGATTTCCATCTTCGCCCGTTCGGCGAGTTCCCAAGCGTCAAGCCGTTCCACAAAGGCCGGCTGCATGTGCTCGCGGAAGGTCTCGACCATCTGGACCACGAGCTTTTGGCCGCGCGGCATCGCATGCTGACCGGTTCGACCTTGTCGTGCTTCGGATCCGGCCCTGAGCCAAGCGGGCGAGGCATGTCTTCGGCCACGGGCATCAGCGCCCATATTTGGGGCGCCACCAAACCCGGCAATGCGGTCCGATGTTGCGGTCGAGCTGTGGCCGTTCAGGTCAATCTGCAAGGTCGAGCCAATGAACAGGTCACACGCGTAATGGCCGGCCGCCTGACAGAGGGCTCGGTTGCTGCGCAAGCTGCCATCGGCGCCAGTGAAAAACACATCTGGACGGGCACGAACATAAGACTCCATGCCCAACTCGGACCCAAACGAATGAATCGACTCGACCCAACCCGCTTCAATCGCGGGGATCAGCGCAGGGTGCGGATTGAGTGCCCAGTGTTTGCAGATTTTGCCCTTCAGACCCAGTGATTCCCCGTAAGTGGGCAGGATTAATTCAATCGCAGCGGTATCGAAACCAATGCCGTGATTGAGGCGCTGCACGCCATATTCGGCATAGATCCCCTTGATCGCCATCATCGCCATGAGAATCTGAATTTCAGAAATGGCGGCCGGATCCCGTGTAAAGAGCGGTTCGATCAGGTTAGGCGTGGGCGCCTGAACCACAAAATCAACCCAGTCACCGGGGATATCAACCCGTGGCAGATCACCCCGCATCTCGTTCACCTGGGCGATGACAATGCCACCTTTGAACGCGGTCGCCTCGACAATCGCAGGGGTATCTTCGGTGTTCGGTCCGGTGAACAAGTTGCCTTGTGCGTCTGCCGCCTGCGCGCACACCAGTGACACGCGGGGGGTTAAATCCACGAAATAGCGGCTAAAGAGTTCCAGGTAGGTATGAATCGCGCCAATTTGAATTTGTCCGGCGGCCACCATCTTGGCCAGACGTCCGGACTG
>RFPW01000135.1 GCA_009925965.1 Betaproteobacteria bacterium | reverse complement strand
ACTATCCGGTCAAGCGCGGCGCGCTCGTGATCGTGTCGCCATGGGTCATGCATCGCCACACCAAGTATTGGCGCGATCCGCATCGCTTTGACCCGGATCGGTTCTCACCCGAGCGTGAGGTGGGAATTCAGGCAGGCACCTACCTGCCCTTTGGGCTCGGGCCGCGGGTCTGTTCTGGTGCTGCGTTTGCGACCGTCGAGGCAACGTTGGTCATCGCCCGCCTCATTCGGGATTTCAACTTCGAAGTCGTCTCGCATGGGGTGGTCCGGCCTGCAGCCCGACTCACCACCCGACCCGCCGATCAGATTGTTTGTCGCGTTAGCCGGGTCAGGGGGTAAGGGGAGTCGATGGGAGATGTATCGACCGCATCGACCGCATCGACCGCATTGAATGCGTCAATGGCCAAAACCGCCCTGATCACACTCGGGCGCTTGCCCAAGGCGCTTGATATTGCGCGTGCACTCCATGCGTCCGGCTGGAGGGTGATTGTTGCCGAACCCTATGCGCGTCATTTGACGGGCGCTTCGCGCGCCGTCAGTCGATCGTTTCGGGTCACTGCGCCTACGCTCGATCCGGACCAATACCTTCGTGACTTGCACCAAATCATCGACGATGAATCGGTTGAGCTGGTCGTCCCGGTTTCTGAAGAAACGATGCATGTGACAGCGCTTCACGAGGCCTTGCATCGCAGTGGCGTCCGTTTGTTCACGATGCCTCCGGATCAGGTTCGAACGCTGTACGATAAATTCGGATTTATCGAATATTCAGAATCATTAGGTTTGTCGGTACCGAAAACGATCGCATTGCCGGGAACGGCCGAATTTTCTGGCCCAGTTGTCGTCAAGCCCCGGCTGTCCTGCGGTGGCCGGGGGGTTCGGACCTTTCAATCACTCGCCGACGCGCTAGACCATTCAACCGGTCCTGGTCTCATTGCCCAGGCCTGGATCGAAGGGTCGGTCCACAGCACTTGCAGTGTGATCCACGAGGGGCGTTGCCTCGGGACTGTCGTGTACCGGGCGGCTCAACTTTCGGGGTCGGTTGCGGTCGCCTTTGACCGGGTGGAGCACCCTGTTATCGAGGACTGGGTTCACGCCTTCGCCAAGGCCACGCACTGGAGCGGATTTCTTTCGTTTGATTTTGTGGTCGATGCCTCGGGCTATCCGTTTGCGATCGAGTGCAATCCGCGGGCGACGAGTGGAATTCATTTCTTCGCGCAGGCCGATTTGGGGGCGGCCATGATCAGCCCCGCGTCGGTGGAGCAGATACGCTTACGCCCGGAGCGTCGGCTTCAGCAATTTTGGGCCTGTCTGACCGAGGTCCAAAAAAAGCCGCTCGGGCGCACGCTCTTTCAGGGACTGGCCCAATTGTTTTCGACCCCGGATGTGTCCTGGAGCCGCAGCGATCCCTGGCCACTTTTGGGGATGCCCTACACCGCCTGGCCGATCATCGCAGCGGCCAATCGGGCGGGCGTGAGCTTTGGCGAAGTGGCCACGAGCGATCTGGATTGGCGCGGCGACGTCCCGAATTCGCACCAGCTGGCCGCTTAGCTGGCCGCCTAGCTGGCCGCTTAGCTGGCCCTGGCTCGCCCTGCTCGCCCTAGCGCAACCAGGTGGCAACTTGCGCTGCGAGCTCCTCAGGTGGATCAACGGCGGGCAGGCACAAAACCCCCGTTTCCTGGGCAGGGGATTCAAGTGTCGCAAATTGGCTTTCGACCAGCCCTGGCCCAAAGAAGTGGGAGCCTCGAGACGACACGCGCCTGAGTGCCTCCTCGGGCTCAATTTCGAGGTGCACGAAACGCAGGTCGGGCACGGCCGCCCGCAGGCGATCACGGTAAAGTCGACGCAAGGCCGAGCAGGTCACAACTTGCCCGCCAGGGTTGTCGCGAAGCAATTGGACCAAGCTATCCAGCCAGCCCGCGCGGTCTTCGTCCGTCAGGGGAATGCCAGCCCGCATTTTTTGGCGATTGTGCGCAGGGTGATGGTCATCGCCTTCCACCAGCTGTAGGCCGAGTTCGCTCGCGACAAGGGCCGCCAGGGTTGACTTGCCGCATCCGGCCACCCCCATAATGACCAGAGATAGAGTTCTCATCCGATGCCCGACCCGCTGACTTAAGTCCCAGCCATGGGTTGTTTGGCGTGGGACTGAACACATCGGATATACGCAAGACCATCGGGCTCCGCTCGATCGCGTTGCGATCGCCAGAGGGTCTCGGCGAGGCAGTCCAGAATGACGTGCTCAGCCTCATGTTCAGAGTGTCCCGATGCGACCAGTTGCTGGTAAGCCGATCGCAAGCCCTGGGGCTGGTCAATCTGCAGTTGCTCAGCAATCGCCAAATGCAGAGACAGGTGCAGAAATGGATTGGTCTGACCGGTCTCGGGCGTGAACTCGTGTTCTAGTGAAGATTCGCCGGCGTTCAACAACGGGTGGTATTCGGGATGGAGCAGCATTCGGTCGCGCGCGAGCATCTCCATTGGCGTCAGCGGGAGCCGCTCCACGACTTTTCGCCAGGTGTCGACAAAAAATCGCCGAACCTCGTCGCGCGATGGATTGAATAGGCTCATAGCGGGGCTGGCACCTTATCGCGAAAACCGCAGAGGTCAATCACCGGGCAGCGCCAGCATTCGGGGCGGCGGGCTTTGCAAATATATCGGCCATGAAGAATAAGCCAGTGGTGTGCATCCTGCAGATAGGTGGGCGGAATCCTTTTGAGAAGTCCCAACTCCACCGCGAGAGGGGTTTTTCCCTTTGCCAACGCAGTCCGGTTAGCCACCCGAAAAATATGCGTGTCGACTGCCATCGTCGGTTCGCGAAACGCCGTGTTGAGCACCACATTAGCGGTCTTGCGACCAACCCCGGGCAGGCGTTCAAGTGCCTCCCGGTTGCCCGGCACAATGCCAGCGTGCTCTTCGATCAGGATCCGGCAAGTTTCAATCAGGTGACGTGCCTTGCTGCGAAATAACCCGATCGTTTGAATATGTGGGATCAATCCGTCGACCCCGAGCGCCAGAATCGAAGCGGGTGTGTTGGCGACCTCGAAAAGCGTTCGAGTCGCGAGATTAACGCTGCGGTCGGTGGCCTGCGCCGATAAAAGCACTGCAGCGAGCAACTCAAAAGGCGTTGTCCATAGCAGCTCGGTCGTGGGCGTTGGGTTTGCGGCCGCAAAACGCTCGAACAGGGCCTGACGATGGGCGAGTTTCATGCCGCGGGGTGTTTAAGCCGGCGAACCTGGGATCGCAGGCGCGCTGACTTCGCGCGCTAAATTGCGCCGTTGGGTGGCGCGCTCGAGCGCCTGTGCGACCAGTGCCCGCCGACGGTCTTCGGGGGTCTCAAGACTGCGCGCCTGGACCTTATTGAGTCGCCGCATGCGGGCTTCGAGGCGCGATCGAGCAGCGTTTGCCTGCTCAGAGGTCCAGGATTCTGACGTGTCGGCCTCAACCATTTCGATGCAGTCGGTCGGGCAGGGCGGCAAACAGAGTTCGCAACCGGTGCAACGTGACTCGATGACGGCGTGCATCCACCGCGACGCACCCGAGATTGCGTCGACTGGGCAGGCCAGAATGCATTTGGTGCAACCAATACAGTCAGCTTCGCGAATCCGTGCGACTTTGAGCGGACCGGGTTCGCCGCACGACCGATCCACGGGAGTGGCTGGCCGATTGAGGAACGCTGCCAGGCGGGCCGCACCCTCGTCGCCGCCGGGGGGGCAGCGGTTCGGAAGGGTTTCGTTTCGTGCCAATGCCTCGGCGTATGGGCGGCAGGCTTCAAAGCCACATCGCCGACACTGCGTCTGCGGCAGTAAGGCGTCAATTGCCTCGATTCGGGCGTTCAGTACTGCGTCCAAACGAGCTCAGGCAAGAATCAATCAGAATCGATCAGAGTCAGGCCGATACCCGGCGGGCGCGCGTCTTGGTCGGTGCCGCTGGGGTTTCGGCAGCAGTCGAAACCGTGGGGGTTTTTGCAATGGATTCGCGGATGAAGCGGGCAATTCTTGGTTGAATCGTCTCGCGCCAGCGTCGACCGCTGAAAATACCGTAGTGTCCGGCGCCTTCGACCGTCAAATGGTGCCGCCGGCTCTCCGGAATATTTCGACAAAGATTCTGTGCGGCTTCGGTCTGTCCACTGCCCGAGATGTCATCCAGTTCGCCCTCAATCGTGAGCAGCGAGGGCACCGTGATGTCCTCCGGGGCGACCCGGATGGTGTGGCCCTCAAACACGACATCCCACAAACCCAGAGGCAGCAGATGCTCCTGGAAAACCTTTTCAACGGTCTCTAAGTAGTACTCAGCCGGAAGGTCGAGGACCGCGTTGTATTCGTCATAAAATTTGATGTGGGAGTCGACGTCCTCCAGATCTCCGCGCACGAGGTCCTTATAAAAGTCCCAATGCGAGCGGAAGTGTCGGTCAGGGTTCATCGCCACGAAGCCCGTGTGCTGAAGAAAACCAGGGTAAACAAGACGCCCTGCCCCCGGGTACTTGTTCGGGACTTCGTGAATGAGGTTTTTCTCGAACCACTGGATGCTGTGGGTTTCGGCCAGATTGTTGACTTCGGTAGGGCTACGCCGCGAGTCGATCGGGCCGCCCATCATGGTCATCGAACGCGGGATCGCTTCGTCTTCGAGCGTCGACATGATCGAGAATGCAGCCAATACAGGCACCGTCGGCTGGCAGACAGAGATGACATGCAGATCGGGGCCAAGGCGGCGGATGAACTGGATGATGTAGTCAACGTAATCATCGAGGTGAAAGGGGCCGGCGGTCAGCGGCACCATTCGGGCATCGAGCCAGTCGGTCACATAGACCTCGTGGGCCGGAAGCATGGCCCGGACGGTGTCGCGTAGCAACGTCGCATGGTGGCCGGAGAGCGGCGCAACAATGAGAACCGACGGATCACGCTGGCGGGTCGCCATGGATTCGGGAAGGATGCGCTCGAATTTGAGCAGACGGCAAAACGGTTTAACGGTCTCGACACGCTCGAAAACTGGAACTTCAACGCCGTCAACGAGGGTACTGTCGAGACCCCAAGCTGGCTTGTTGTAGTCTTTCCCGAGGCGATGCAGGAGTTCAAGCCCGGCTGCATAGCGTCGCGCCATCGGCATGTAGGAGAAAGGGCTGTATGGGTTGGCGTAGAGCTTGGAGACCGAGTCCGCCCAGTTGGAGAGCGGATTCAGCAACGCACGCTGCATTTCACGGACCTGGTAGAGCATCGAAGGATTCCTTGCCCGAGGAAATCAGACTGACCCCACCGGGGCCTGGTGGGATTCTGAAAAACAAAGTGAAGCCAGCAGAATTATGCGATCGTCAGGAGGATGTTGCAATGCAACATTGTCGAAGTTCGGTTGATTTTCGTTAAATACTCACATCGCTGGCGAATTTGTTCGCACGCAAGCGTCGAGCCAGTGCAGAGTTTGGGATTCTTCCAGTCGATTTTGCGCGAGTCTCTGTTGCAGCACGGCAAAATCGACCGCATCGAGCGGCTGATCCTGGGTTTGGCAGCTGAAGACAAATCGTGTTTGCCCAGTTTCGGGGTCGCGTAACCATTGCAGACATTGCCCGCAGACGCCCTTTAGCATGCATTGCATCGGAGAGTTGATCGAGCCCAGGGCGATGTGATCCGCCGGCAGAACGTTTTTGAGGACTTGGTGGCGGGCTTTAGCCACGGCGGCCATCATCCGGTCTGAGCCAATCGCGAGCAGTCGGTTGGCCTCTTGCAATTGGATCGGTATGCCGACCGCCTGGCCCAACAACCCTTCGCCATAGGCCTTCATGGCCTCGACAACATTGCCCTGAAACGCGAAGTCCTGAGCCCGGCCCGGCGTGAACCCTGGCGCTTCATCGCAGCACCAGACAACAGTATCTGCGGCTGCCTCGAGATCAGCGACCCGGAAGCGGTCGGCGGTGGTTCGATATCCCGCGAAATACAACACCCTCGAACCAGCGGCTCGCATCGCGGCGCCAATTGAGAAGAGGACCGCGTTACCGAGTCCACCGCCAATTAGAACGACGGTTTCGCCACTCGGGATTGCAGTTGGAGCTCCTGTTGGCCCCATCAGAACGACCCGCTCGCCTTCTTGCAAGTCGGCGCACGCGTTAGACGACGCTCCCATTTCCAGAACGACCGTCCCGATCAGGCCAGCGTCTCGGTCGACCCA
>RFPW01000134.1 GCA_009925965.1 Betaproteobacteria bacterium | reverse complement strand
GGGTTGGACAGCAGGTGTTGCGCGAGTTGCAGCGTGAAATGTTTGCCCGTCTGATGCAACTTCCAACGACGGGTATGGGGTCGACGGGCGGCTTGATCACCCGCATCGCGCTCGAGCCCACGCATGTGACCGCAGCTGCGACCCGCGTGTTATCCGTGGTGCTGCGCAATGTGTTGGTGATTGCAGGCTTGCTCGGGTGGTTGGTGTGGCTGAACTGGAAGCTGACACTGATTGCAATTGTTCTAATTCCGTTCATCGCATGGGCGGTGCGGTCCTTCGCGCGCCGAGTCCGGGCGATTGCGGCGAGGCAGATCGATACCTTGGGTGAACTGACGGGTCTGGTGGAGGAGACCGCGCGCGGGTGGCAGACAATTCGGGCCTTTGGTGGGCAGATGCGGCAGCAGATGCGATTCAATGCCCTCGCGGAAACGATGTTCCGGGCCGAGATGCGCCTGTCGGTGGCCACGGGTGGCTTGGTGCCGGTCACGCAGTTGGCTGCTGCGCTTGCGGTGTCGGTGGTGGTCACGATTGCACTCGTTCAGGCCGATGGTGACCGCAATTCGGTCGGCAGTTTCGTTTCGTTCATCACTGCGATGTTGATGTTGATGGCCCCAATGAAACAGCTCGCCGATGTTGGCGGCGTGTTGCAGCGTGGACTGACTGCGGCCGAGGCTGTTTTTGAGTTGATCGACAGAGCTGCGGAGCCCGACCTTGGAACGCATTCGGTTGCTCGGGCGAGCGGCGCGTTGAGCTTCGAGCGGGTTCGGGTCCGTTATCCGGATGCTGAGGGCGAAGCACTGGCCGGAATTGATCTGGAGATTCGACCGGGTGAAATCATCGCTCTGGTTGGGACCTCGGGCGGCGGCAAGACCACGCTGCTCAATCTCTTGCCCCGCTTTGTCGAACCCTCCAGTGGCGTGATTCGGTTAGATGGGGTGGCTCTGCAGGATTGGACCCTGGCATCACTGCGCTCCCAGGTCGCTCTGGTCAGTCAGGATGTGATGATTTTTGATGATTCGATTCGGGCGAATATTGCTTTTGGTCTCGATCAGCCGGTCAGTGATACCGAGCTCTGGGCCGTTCTTGAAGCGGCTGCTCTGGCCGATCATGTTCGCGCACTGCCGCAGGGGCTTGGCACGCTCGTGGGTGAACGCGGGCAGTCACTTTCGGGCGGGCAGCGTCAGCGTCTGGCGATCGCTCGGGCGTTGCTCAAGGACGCGCCGGTGCTCCTGCTCGATGAGGCAACTTCTGCTTTGGATAACGAGACCGAGCGCCTTGTCCAGCAGGCCTTAATGCGCTCGATGGAGGGCAGAACGGTCCTGGTGATTGCGCACCGACTGTCGACAGTCGAGCGCGCGGATCGTATTGCCGTGGTGGATCACGGGCAGATTCTGGAAATTGGCTCGCATCATGAACTGATGGCGAAGAACGGTCTGTATGCGCAGCTCCAGCGGTCCGGGATGGCAACGAGCGTCTAGTGCCGAACCCGGTCGCTTAATGCTTGCCGCGCAGCGCTTCGCCTCGTTTTATTGCGATTGGCGGCCGCGCCGATTTCGGGCCATCGGAGGTACACATACTGGCGCAGGCACCAGAAAAATGGAAGCTTCTTGGCGGCGCAGAAAACCGCGCTTAGGGTCTGTTGTCCGGGACGGCCGAGTAACTGACCTAATAATGCAGCCCGATTGATCGTGAATTCGAGTGCGCTGCGGACGATGGCCTCTTCACCCACCGAAGTGGCGTCCTGCAGCATCTGTTCAATCTCGGCGACTTCGCGTTGATGGCGGGCCCGTGTCTTGGATAGAAAGGAGGCGGCGTCACTTGCGGCTAAACCCGCTGAGGCGCCCCCCCTGCGGTACTGCACCAAGGGTTCGGCAATGGTGAGCGCCCCGCCCATCAGGAGCGCTCTCAAGGTATTGATCTGATCCTCGTAAACGACGTTCGGCAAGTAAGGTCCAAACTGGGTGAAGAGACGGCGCGTAAACGCCTGCGCCGCTCCCACCACATAAGGCCGTTGCGCCGCCCAATCCGATGCATTGCGCCACTGCGCCAGATCGTCAACCCGGAGGGTTTCGCCGCCTTCACCCTGGGCATTGAGATCCTGTAAGTCGCTGGCAATCAGATCCGCGCGCCGCCCCGAAGCGTCCCAAGCCTGCAGGATCCGTTGGGCCCGGTAGGGCGCAGAAAGGTCGTCGCCGGCCGCGGTGATCAGGAGTTGACCGGTTGATTCGGCAATCAGGGCGTTGTAATGCGCGCTGATCCCGAGATTCCGCGCATTTCGGCGAACACGCACTCGGTGCGGACCGCGGTATTGCTCGGCCAACGTTTGCAGGATTTCGAAGGTGGCGTCGGTTGAGGCATCGTCGGAGAGCAAGATTTCGAGTGGCGCGAGAGAGCGTTGTTCGAGAATGCTCCTCGCCGCCTGCTCCACGAACGACGCTTGATTGAAGGCGAGAAATAGCACGCTCACCGTGAGGCCTTGCTCGCCTGAGTGCTTGCGCGCGCTCATCAGTCCCTGGGCTCAAAACAGTGGGGGGCATGAATACGTTTTGAGGCCATCAGCGCGGCAGCAACGCGGCCCGCCATGCGCAGGGCCCGTTCCGTGCGCAACACCAGCAGATGAAACGGCAGAGCAAGCAGGCTTCCAATTCCAATCCTCATCATCATTGTGAAATAAGGAAAAAACCCCTGGTACTTTCGGGTGATGTAGAACTTGGAAAGCGTCATGCAAT
The DNA here is from genome assembly GCA_009925965.1 of Betaproteobacteria bacterium. Classification (GTDB taxonomy): domain Bacteria; phylum Pseudomonadota; class Gammaproteobacteria; order Burkholderiales; family Burkholderiaceae_E; genus RFPW01. The sequence continues at coordinate 3,465 of RFPW01000134.1, read as the reverse complement.
AGGCGCGCCGAAAAGTAGTTCGGAACGACGGCGCGCTCGACTCCCGGGTATGGTGCTCGGCGGCAGCGGTGGACACGACAATGATCGGTCGGCCGGCTCGCCGAATCCGGATACACAGATCATCATCTTCTCCGTAGAGGAAATACCACGGGTCGAAATAACCAATGGCTCGCATGTTACTCAAATTAAGAAGCATTGCTGCGCCGGACACGAAGTTCACGCACAGATCGCCCTCTGGAAGGACGGGCATCAGACGCGCAGACTCTTCGGATCCGTCGTGAAATGAAGCCCCTTGTACGCCCTCTGAATCAAAAATAACCGGCGCCAGGATCGCGGCGTCCGGATAGCGCAACGCGGCTTTCCATAAAGCTTCCAGCGCACCCTCGCGCAATTGCGCGTCGGGGTTGATGAGCAGTGCAAATGGCGTTTCGACCAAATCGAGGGCGAGATTGTTGGCGCGGCCAAATCCGAGGTTCTGGCCGGCTTCGATCACCTGTGCGTGTGCTGCGCAACCGCGAACGACCTTGCGGGTCGTGTCGTGACTGTTATTGTCAACAACAATCAAGTGTTTGCATGATGCAAGCGGGGCGAGCGACCAAGGGAGAATCGAGGCGCTGTTATAAGCGACCAGAACGGGGGTGATCTCCCGCTCCCATGGGCGCTGCTTCACAATCAGGCCGAACGACGTCCGATGCTGTGATGCTCGAGGCCTTTCTGCGCCAGGGCTTGCGGCTGGTAAAGGTTGCGGCCATCGAAAACGATTGGTTGCGTCAACAGCCCGCGGATACGGTCGAAATCCGGACTCCGGAATTGACGCCATTCGGTGACCACGAAGAGCGCACTCGACCCTTCCAGCGCTTGGTATGGTTCGCTGACCAGGTCGAGTCCCGGTCTGTTTCCAAATGCGGCTACAGCGGTCTCATGGGCTTCGGGATCAAAGGCGCGCACGGTCGCACCGGCATCGAGCAACCCATCAATCAAGACCTTGCTGGGCGCTTCGCGCATATCGTCGGTGTCGGGTTTGAAAGCCAGTCCCCAGACCGCGAACTGTTTGCCCGCCAGCCCCTGGATACCGAACCGTGCCACCGCCTTGTCAAGAAGAATGCGCTTCTGAACTTCGTTCGCACGGTACGCGGCATCGACCACTTCGAGAGCGGCCGAATTGTCCTGACCCATCTTGCGCAGCGCCTGGAGATCCTTTGGAAAGCAAGAGCCACCAAAGCCAGCGCCGGCGTAGAGGAATCCGGGGCCGATTCGGGGATCTGAGCCAATCCCCCGCCGCACCTCTTCAATATCGCCACCAAGGCTTTCGGCAAGACGCGCCATTTCATTCATGAACGAAATGCGCACCGCAAGCATCGCGTTCGCAGCATATTTGGTTAGCTCGGCAGACCGTGTGCCCATCACGATCAGCTTCTCGTGGTTGCGCGAAAACGGCGCGTAGAGAGACTTCAGCAGGCTGATGGCATGGGCGTCTTCGCAGCCGACCACAATTCGGTCTGGCCTCATGAAGTCGTCAATGGCCGCGCCTTCTTTGAGGAATTCCGGATTCGACGCGACCGAGAAAGAGATATCGAGATTGCGTGCTGCCAATTCGGCTGCAATGGTCTCGCGGACCCGGTCAGCCGTACCGACGGGGACCGTGCTTTTATCAACGACGATGGTTGGTTCAATAAGATGCTGCCCAATGGTGCGTGCGACAGCAAGCACATGCTTCAGATCGGCCGAACCATCCTCGGAAGGGGGCGTGCCGACCGCAATGAAAATAACCTCGGCCGATGAAATAGCAGGCTTCGCATCGGTGGTGAACTGCATGCGACCATCAGCGCATGAACGGTGAATGATGGCGTCCAGCCCGGGTTCATAAATCGGAATCCGCCCCTCGCGGAGGCCTTCCACACGGCTCACATCGACATCGACCAGAGTGACGTGATTACCCATATCTGCAAAGCAGGCGCCGGTGACGAGGCCGACATGCTGTTGGCCTTCTACGATCACAGCTACAAGGCCCACCTCAGTTCTCTCAAGCCGGGCGGCATCGTGATCTACGACTCCGATCACATGAAGGCCGAGGACATCTCGGAAGAAAACCTCACCAAGTACCGCCATGTTGGCGTTCCCATTTCCTCCCTGACCGTCGAGGCCATCGGTGGCACCGGCCGTGACAAGGGTAAGAATGTTTTCTCCCTCGGTCTGCTCGCCAAGATGTTTGACCTGAATGTCACCAAGCTCACCCGCTTGCTGACGGAGCGTTTCACTGGCAAAGACCCCAAGGTCGCCGAGACGGCCCTGAATGCGTTCAATGCGGGTTACAATTACCAACTGGCCACCGCGCCCGAACTTTTCCAGTTCAACCCCGGTGAGAATGTCGGTCTGAGCCAGGTCGTCATGAGCGGCAACGAAGCCCTTGCCTACGGCCTCATCGCCGCGGGCGTCCGCTTCGGTGCCGGTTATCCCATCACGCCCTGGACCGACATCATGGAGTTGCTGCGCCGCGAACTGCCCAAGTACGGCGGCAGTTTCCAGCAATGCGAAGACGAGCTCGCTTCTATCTCCATGGCCATCGGTGCCAGCTGGGGCGGACGCGTGGCGGTGACCGGTTCGTCCGGCCCGGGCATTTCGCTCAAGACCGAAGCTCTGGGATGGGCTGTGATGGCCGAGATGCCCTTGATCGTCGTAGACGTCCAACGCGGTGGCCCCTCCACCGGCATGCCGACCAGCATCGAGCAGTCCGACCTGAACATCGCCTGCTTTGGCGGCCACGGTGACAGCCCTCGCGTGGTCATCGGGACTTCCTCGGTCGAAGATTGCTTCTACACCGCCATCGAAGCGGTGAACATCGCCCGCAAGTACAGCACCCCGGTCGTGATCCTCACCGACCAAGGCATCGCCACCCGGATCGAGGCCTTCAAGGAGCCCGACCTCCAGAAGATCGTTCAGGACATCTCCCCCGATCTCACCCCGGTCACCGATCACAAGCCCTATGACCTCTCGGCCCCGGATGGCATTACGCGCCATCTAGCGCCGGGCACTCGCGTCGCCAGCGGCAAATACCCTGTCGTGACCGGCCTCGAGCACGATGAACTCGGACACCCAACGGGTTCCGCCAAGTTGCACGTCCAAATGGTCGCCAAGCGCCGCAACAAGCTGAAGAAGCTCGCCTCGGAACTGCCCGTGCCTGCCGTATACGGTGGGGCCGAAGGACAAATCCTGCTGGTGAGCTGGGGTTCCTCACAAGGTCCGGTTCAAGAAGCCGTCAAGTTGGCCCGCGCCGCGGGACACGCGGTGTCCGCCGTGCACATCAAGTACGTTCATCCGCTGCCTCCGGGTCTCGATAATATCTTCGCCGGTTTCAGCCACGTGTTCGTGGTCGAACTCAACGACGAGGGATTCGCCGGCATCGGTCAGATGGGCGCCCTCATCCGCACCTACATCCCGGACGCCAAGATCCGTGGCATCACCAAG
>RFPW01000133.1 GCA_009925965.1 Betaproteobacteria bacterium | reverse complement strand
AATCGTTCTTTAATGTTTTATGAGATGGAGGGGGTCTGGGATTCCGGCTGATAATCTCCGGCGATCAGCTGACGGCGCAGGATTTTGCCGACCGGGGACTTTGGGATCTCGCGAACAAAAACGTATTCGCGGGGGCGCTTGAAATTGACGAGATCCGATTCGCGACAATGCAGGTCGAGCGATTCCGCACTGACTGCATCCCGACGTTTCACGAAGGCGACGACGCGTTGCCCCCAGCGCTCGTCTTTCAGTCCGGCGACGGCGACCTCGTCGACGGATGGATGCAGCGAAAGTACCGATTCGATATCGACTGGCGAGATGTTTTCCCCACCACTGATGATCATGTCGTCGACCCGACCGGTAACGAAGAGCTCGCCTTGTTCATCGAAATACCCGGTATCGCCAGTGAAGTACCAGCCACCAAGCAGGCTGCGCGCGTTGGCTTCCGGGCGACGGTGGTAGCCCTCGAAGGCTTCGTCACTCATCAGGTCTGCAATGATCTGGCCCTCTTGCATCGGCGCGGTCACAAGGTCGCCAGACTGCGCGTTCAAAGGAACCACCCGCAATCGGGTATTGATCCCGGCGCGTCCAGCCGATCCGGGTTTCGCGACGGCCGACTGATTGATCGAAAAGGTGTAGATCTCCGAACTGCCGTAGTGGTTGACAAAGAGCTCGGGTTGAACAGCTTTGTCCAGACGTAGTAGGAGTCCGTCGGGCATCGATGCACCGGCAAATCCAAGCTTTCTCACGCTACGAACTCGCGATGGTGAAAAGCCGGTCTGCGCCAACAGGTCGTGATAGAGCGTTGGCACCAGATACAGGTGTGAGACTTGTTCGCGTTCGATCAAAGTCAGGGCGGTCTCTGCATCCCATTTCGCCATGCAGATCAGCACCCCGTCGAGCAGGGTCAACGCCAGCAGGGAGCGCACGCCCATGGTGTGATAGAGCGGCATCACGCCCAGGGTACGTTCGCCATGCGCGTATTGATTCTGGGCAACATGAGCCAGTGCCGCCATGCGTTCGGCGCGCTGGCGACGGGGTACCCCTTTGGGTTTGCCTGTGGTGCCCGAGGTGTAGAGCATCAGCGACATATCACTCGAGTCGGCCTCCACCACCGGATCGCAGGGGTTGCCCAGCCAGTCGCCAAATCGCAGCGGAGCGATGGCCAACGGATTCAGGGCCGTCGCACTTGGAGGATCTAAGTACTGTGCGTTTGCCGAGAGGGTTCCAACGCCCACCCGCCGAACTTGGGAAGCCAGATCGCTCCTCGCAACGGCTGCTGCCGAGATCGGTTCATAGATCAGCGCCTTGGCAGACGCATCATCGATGAAATAGTCAATTTCGTCGGGTTTGGCCCGCCAATTGATCGGAGTGATGACGATGCCGGAAAACTGACAGGCCCAATGCAGGGTTGCAGCCTCGAAGCGGTTCTGCAAAATCGTCAAGCAATGGTCTCCGCGGACCAACCCAAGGTCCTTCAAACCGCGCTGGACAGCACCCACCTGCTGAGCCCACTGCGCATAGGACAGTCGCAACTCGCCATCGATCAAGGCGAGCGCATTCGGGCTACGCTCAACGCTTTGCAGAAAGGTACGCCCCAGATCAAGCATGGCCGGGCTCTCCTGCGGTTTTTCGGGCCAGTGCGCGGGCTTGCGCGACATCAAGTACCGCCGCAACGATCGGTGCATAGCCCGTGCAGCGGCACAAATGCCCCGAGAGCATTTCGCGCACTTCAGTTTCAGTGGGCACCGCCATGTGGGGGCGCTCGAGCCAATCCGCGCAGGACATCAAGATACCCGCCGTGCAGAACCCACACTGGAGGGCATGATGCCTTTTAAAGGCCATCTGCAAATCTCCCAGCGGGTGCTGATCGCCTGCCAATCCCTCGATTGTGTCAACACGCCGCCCGGCACACTGCACCGCCAGGGTGAGACAGGCGCGCTGCGCGACGCCATCGATTCGGACAGTACAGGCACCGCACACGCCATGCTCGCAACCGACATGGGTTCCCGTCGCGCCGAGGCTATGGCGCAAAAAGTCAGTTAACAAAAGGCGAGGCTCAACATTCGCAACGCGAGGCTCGCCGTTGAGCATAATATTAATTTCATGCATCGTTCCTCGATGCAGAATAATCGGCAATTCGGGTCCGTCAAGTTTCGTCTTTATATTCATTATTTTCTATCCATCGCCTCACGCGCTTGTTTGATGACGCGCAAACCCAATCGACGCACCAAGTGCCGTCTGGCCTTGGCACTAACCAGAGGGTCGTCCCGTGCATCAAGGTCCCAAGCCAGCGAATTCAATGCGTCGTCCAGTGCACTCCCGTCCAGCAGCGGCCAGTCGCGTGCGGCAGGGCAATCGGCAACGCCGCCAATGGCAATCCGGATCCCATTGCGACTAACCACCGCAGCCACGGCGCATGCCGCATAGTCACCATGACGCAGCGCAAATTCGCCAAACGCGTAGCCTGTTCCTGCCTGTGCGAGCGGATACCGCACGCTGCGCACCAATTCGTCAGCCCGGCGCGTCGTTGTCAACATGCCGGTGATGAAGTCCTGGGCAGCAACGGTCCGGCTGGCCTGGTTGCTCTGAAGCAGGACTTCGCCGCGCAGCGCCAGAAGCACCAGTGGCAATTCGGCTGACGGGTCCGCATGGGCGACCGATCCGCAAACGGTTCCACGGTTTTGAATCTGGACATGGGAGATATGAGGGAATGCCTGCGCCAGCAGAGGCACCTCAGCCATCAAGTTAGAGCGCCGGGCAATTTCGGCCTGCGTGGTGGATGCCCCGATCAGCAAGCCCTCGGCCGAGATGACCGATTCGCGCATCTGTAAGCTTTGTGAGATGTCTATCAGGAGCGCCGGCTGCGCGAGGCGCATATTGAGCACCGCCATGAGCGATTGCCCGCCTGCAAGGATGCTTGCGTCGTCGCCATACTGGGCCAGGAACGCGATGGCCGCCTCGGTTGAATCAGCCCGAACGTAGTCGAACGCTGCAGGCTTCATGAGCGGCCTCCAGCGTCGCGTCCACCCGACACCAACCATTCGAATACGCGACGCCACCAGGAGCGCTGCCGGTTCAAAGGCGCTGAAGACATTCGCCTGTCATCGACCGTTGCGCTGTTCGGACCTTCACCCGCCCGCTCGCTCGAGCCGCCGTGGGTAAGCGGCTGACGCAGTTGTGCCTGGCGTCCAAGCGCTGCGAACAACTCGCCCAGGACCAGCCGCGCCGCGCCTTCCAGCATGCGGGGACCGACGGCAGCGACCTTGCCGCCGACCTGTGCCCGATAGTCGTAATGCAATCGGGTATGCGTCGCACCCTCCGGCTCATTGGCCCCAGCACCGGACGGAGTGATGGCTTCGAGCCGCACGTGACCATCGCCTTGCGCGGTTCCCAAACCCGACTGCCCGCGTCCTGACAGACGCAGAGAGCTTGGTACGACGATCTCGCTAAGTTCGATTTCGGCCTCATAGCGCGCCTTAATCAGAGCAATCCGGATCGTGACCTGGGCCCGGAACCGATTGGGACCTTCCGGCATCAATTTTTCGCAGCCGGGGATGACAAGGGCCAAAGCGGCTGGGTCGAGAAGGACAGCAAACACCTCGGCAGGGGTGGCCGCGATTTCGACAAAACCCGTTGCCTGCAAACTCGGTAGGGCTGCAGGCGCGACCGGCAGCCCCAATGCGGGCTGTGAAGACGGCTGAATAGATGTCTGTGAGGACGGATTCCCCGCAGTTGGCCCGGAATCCGGGCCGCACTCGCCGGGACGGACCGGTTCGACCGCCCCAATCAAGGCCAGTATTCGTGAGGGGGTGAGTGGCAAGGTGATCCCCGCGACGCCACTGTGTTCAGCTGCCGCGATTAACTGGGCGCTGACGCGGGTCTGCGATGTCACCGTCGACGGCACCGCAGTTGGCACTGCAGTCGGTAACCCTTGCAGACCCCGTAACGCATCCGCAAACGCATTGGCAATGCACACCGGGGTGCTCATGTTGTTACCCTCACCCAAGCCTTTGGCGCCCAGGGGCGTGAAGGGACTGGGCGTCTCCAGGTGCACGATAACGGGATCGGGCACTTCACAGGCAGTCGGCATCAAATATTCCGCCAAGGTGCCCGACAGGAAATTGCCATCGGCACTGTAGCGAAACGTCTCCATCAAGGCAGCACCCAGGCCCTGGGCAAACGCTCCCCGAATTTGCCCATCCGCCAACGCTGGATTAAGCAATTTGCCCGCATCATGCCCAGTAATATAACGATCAACTCGGGTGGCGCCGGTATCCGGATCGACCTCAAGGCCACAGATGTCGAAGACGAACCCGTAGGCTGCCGAGGTATTGACGCGGTCTTGCGCATCCGGCGCAGCTAGCGTCTCGCCAGTCCAGAAGGCTGTCTCACGCAATCCCGGTTCGACGCCTGCGGGCAGGAGCGCTGGCGCCCAGTGCGGATTGGCGGCGAGGCGGGTAAACAGCTGTTTGCGCAGCGGGTCCAACCCTGAGCGCACCTCACCGTCGGCAAACACCACCGCTTCAACGGGGCACCCGAGTTGGGAGGAAGCGATCAGTGCAATTTTCTGCCGCAAGCGCAGTGCCGCCAGGTGCACAGTGCCAGCGACTGCTCCGGCGAAGCGGCTGCTGTAGTTACCTGCTGCCACGCTCCATGCGTCCTTGGCCGTATCAAACTCGACGTTGACAACCACGGTCTGTGGATCGACGCCGAGCACATCGGCCACCACCTGCGCGCATACGGTCATGTGACCTTGGCCCGCTGGCGCCGATGCAATCGTCACATTGACGCCACCCTGCAGATCGACTGCAACGGTTGCGCTGGAAATCGCCCCGTTTTTTGGCCCTGCCTTGGCGCGTTGCTCGGGCGTGAGCACCGTGCTGATGTAGCCCATGTTCGAGATCGACGGTTCGACAATCGCGGCAACACCAATGCCGTAGAGTTTGCCAGCGGAGCGCGCGGCATCACGGCGGGCCCAAAGTTCCTGAACCGTCGCCTCGGCCATCACCATGTTGGTGAGCCGAAGATAATCTCCCGAATCGAGAATGGCTCCGGCGGCAGCCTGATAGGGGAACTGGTGCGCTTGAACATAATTGCGCCGACGCAGTTCGACGGGATCGATCGCTAATTCGGCGGCGATCTGGTCCATGAGGCGTTCAAGTGCGAAAAATACCTGGGGACCGCCAAAACCCCGGACCAGGCCGCTCGGTACCTTATTGGTCACAACCACCCGATTGCGCACAGTCAGATGCCTGATGTCGTAAGCCCCGGTCAGCGCGCCATGCATCCGATAGAACGTCGCGGGCTCAGGCGCCCGCAAATAGGCACCTACCTCGTCCACCTGGTCATAGTCGAGCGCCGTGACGCGGCCCTCCGCAGTCACTGCAGCGCGGAGGCGCGTCTTCCGGGCGGTCGCTGCTGTCGCGGCCTGCAGATGCTCAAGCCGGTCTTCGACCCACTTCACGGGTGCGCCCGCCTTTCGGGCCGCTAGACACATCAGCACGACATAGGGGAAGACCGAATGCTTGACGCCAAAGCTTCCGCCGGAATCACGCGGAACCCGATGACGCAGACGGTTACCCGGCACCTGTAGCGCCATGGCCATGACCGCATGCAGCGAGAAGGGCCCCATGAAGTTTGAACAGACGCTATAACTTGGGCGTCCGTCGGGCATCGGGAGATGCTCGGCCAGAACAACGCCACATTCAATTGGCGTGCACGAGTTGCGCGGAAATGCGACATCAACCGTCACTTGATGTGCAGCGGCGGTGAATTCGAGTGCGGGTTCGCCGTAGGAGAATCGCCGCTCAGAGACGATATTGCTGCCAACGCCAGCGTGGAGGGCGTTACTGGTGGGGTCGAGCGCGGCGTCGATCTCGACTACGGCGGGAAGGTGGCCATACTCGACGACGATCGCCTCGAGTGCGTCCTCAGCCAGGTAACGCGATTGGGCAATTACGACGGCAACCGGTTCGCCGGCGTAGCGCACCCGATCAACCGCAAGTGGCCAATGCTGCATCGGTTGTTTGACACCCACCACAAAGGGCTGCGACCAGCGCTGGATGTCATCGCGCGTCAGAACAGCTCTGATTCCCGGCATCGTCAGCGCTCGCGCGGTATCGATAGAGAGAATTTCGGCGTGCGCACAGGGCGATCGCAAAATCGCTGCGTGCAGCATTCCGGGTTTACCGCCTAGATCGTCCGCAAACTCGCCGCGCCCCGTCAAGAGCGCGAGGTCTTCGATACGTTCCATCGGACGACCGAGATGGGGGGCGCGCTGCGGCAAAGCGGCGGCACCGCCA
>RFPW01000132.1 GCA_009925965.1 Betaproteobacteria bacterium | reverse complement strand
AGTCGAACCGCCGATCATCTGTTCTGGATGGCCCGCTACATTGAACGGGCCGAAAATACCGCGCGCATTCTCGACGTCAACGTCCAGCGATCCTTGTTGCCGCAACCGCTTGCGACGATCGAAGCGGGTTGGCTCGGGACGCTCGAAATGTTCGAGCTGATGCCCGCCTTCGAGAAACAACACGGCAGCGCGAGTAGCGACGCGGTCTTGCAATTCATGATTCGCGATCGAACGAATCCGTCAAGCATCGTGAGCTGCATTTACGCTGCGCGTGAGAACGCGAGGGCCGTGCGCGGTAGTCTCACCACCGAGGTGTTCGAGACACACAACCTGACCTGGCTGGAGATTCAGCGTCTGCTCGACGAGCGCTTGCCCGAACGTGATCCGGGTCAATTTTTTGACTGGGTCAAATTCCGCTCGCATCTTTCAAGAGGGGTCACGATCGGCACCATGCTCCGCGACGAAGCGCTGCATTTCACCCGGCTGGGCACTTTTCTTGAGCGTGCCGACAATACCGCTCGCCTGCTTGATGTGCGCTTCCATGGCAGTCGAACTGCCGCCTTGTCGACCGCTCGCGATGACTACTATCACTGGGCCGCGGTGCTGCGTTCTTGTTCTGCGTTTGAGATTTATCGCAAAGCCTATTCCGATGTCATCACGCCGGAGCGGGTCGCTGAGTTGTTGATTCTGCGCTCTGATATGCCGCGCTCGCTCTGCGCATCGATTGATGAGGTTTGTACGAACCTTGATCTGGTTGGGGATGAACGTGCGCGTGAAACTCGGCGTCAGGCGGGGCTATTGCGGGCCGAGTTGAAGTACGGTCGGATTGAAGACATCCTCGAAGGTGGACTGCATGCCTGGCTGACGGTATTCCTCGCCCGGGTGGCCGCCCTGGGCTTAAGGATCGCCAACGATTTTCTTCTTCCCATTGAGGCTGATCTTCAAGTGCAGTCGCAGTGACTGGTGTGTTGGTCGATACGCACTGCCATCTCGATGCCGCCGAATTTGATCCAGATCGGGACGCGGTTATCACCTCGGGCCATCGTGCAGGCGTCGATGGTGTCATCATCCCGGCGGTCGAGGTCGGTAATTTCGATTCGGTCCGGTTGCTTGCGCAGAGGGTGCCGGGTGGGGCTTACGCACTCGGGATTCACCCGCTATTTGTCGACCGCGCGCAAGACTCTGACCTCGAGCAGTTGGCCGTGGCGCTTAAGCGCCATTGCGACGATCCCCGACTGGTAGCGGTTGGCGAAATCGGGCTCGATCATTTTGTCCCAGGGCTCGACCGAGCCCGTCAGCAACTTTTTTTTGAGGCGCAACTTCGTCTTGCCGATGAGTTTGGATTGCCTACTATCTTGCACGTGCGGAGGGCGCAGGATTCGATCCTCGGGTGCCTGCGTCGGCACCCCGTGTGCGGCGGTATTGCCCATGCATTTAATGGAAGCCTGCAGCAAGCCATGGCCTATCGTGACCTGGGATTCGCGCTCGGGATGGGGGGAGCGATGACCGACCCGCGGGCGCTTCGGATCCGCAGGCTTGCAACACAGATGGCCTTAGAGGACCTCGTGCTGGAGACCGATGCACCGGATATTTCGCCGATTTGGCGCCGAGGGGAACGTAATTCGTCCGGGGAGTTGCCACAGATTGCGGCGACGCTGGCGGCCTTGCGAGCGAGTCCGTTGGAGATGGTCATCGCGGCGACCGGGCGCACAGCGATGCGCGTGTTGCCGAAATTAGAGCGTGTGTTGGTGGCGGCTAGCCCTTAGGCTGATTGCGCGCGAGCTTGGGGTGGGCAAGGATGGGGCATGCCTCCGATGCTCAACGCGATCGCCTGGATGGTGGGACACTTCGCAGTCCATCAACTGGCCCGCCTGCCGCCGATCGGGGTCTGGGTTGGTTGTCTGCTCGGCGGGTTGCTGGCATTGTCGTTACGCGTTCCGAATCTCGGCGAAAAAATGCGTCGGGTCGGTGCCTGGGCGGCTCTGGTTGGTTGGCTGCTGATCGGGGTCGCGTCGGCTGGGTGGCGGGCCCAGTTGGCCTTGGACGAGCGGCTGCCCGAGGCCCTGAATGACCGGGATTTGCGGGTCGAGGGCGAGATCGTAGGCCTTCCGCAACTAGGCCCCCTGAATCGTCGGTTTCACTTGCGCCCCCTTAGTGCGTTCGATGTTGAGGCCGGGCGTCCAGTCGCTCTGTCGACTGAGGTGGCGCTGTCCTGGACTGCCAAACCGCGTCAAATTTGGCCAGCTGAACCAAAACCGGGCGAGATTTGGCGTTTTACGGTCCATCTGCGCGCGCCCCATTCGTTGGCTAACCCGGGGCTGTTCGATGCGGAACTGAGGGCGCTCGAGGATGGCGTTGGCGCGACGGGTTCGATTAGGGCCGGTGAACGGATCGAGTCAGGGCCGTTGTCCTGGCGCGGCGCTGTCGATGGGGTGCGGGATCGACTGCGGCGAGTGATGAGAGAGGCCGCCAGTGGCGGACAAGAAGATCCGGCGCAGTTAGAACAACGCGCGCGTTCCGCCGCAATTTTGATCGCCCTGGCCGTTGGCGACCAGAATGCAATTCCGCCCCAGGACTGGTTACTTTTTCAGCGCACAGGCGTTTCGCATCTCATGTCCATTTCGGGGATGCATGTGACGATGCTGGCGGCTTTGGGAGGGTGGGCCATGAAGCGGCTGCTCGACTGGCCATGGCTGGCCCTTCTTGTTTTTCGGTGGATATCACGGCGCACCGCGGTAAGAGTCGCCGCTGTGTTGACGGCATTCGCATACGCCCAACTTGCCGGGTGGGGTTTGCCAGCCCAGCGAACGTTCTGGATGCTGGCGGCGGCCGCGTTGGCAGGATCGATCGGGCGCAGCCGGGCAACCGCAGACGTGCTGGCGGTGGCCGGTGCGGTCGTGGTTCTCCTCGATCCTTGGGCCGTATTGTCGACCGGCTTCTGGTTGTCATTTTGCGCCGTGGCAACGCTCATCTGGGCCGGGCAGTCATTGCCTAGCTTGCCGGCCGAACGCGAGCGCGGCCAGGACCAGCGCGCGATATTGCGCCTGTCGTGGGGTGATCGACTCCGGTCGACGCTACACGCGGGCGCGGTTGCACAGGCCGCGGCGACTCTGGCGCTCGCGCCCCTTTCGGTCTGGTTCTTTTCATCATTTTCGGTGATTGGGCCGCTGGCCAACCTTTTTGCTATTCCGGTCGTTACGTTTCTGATGACGCCTGCAGCCCTGGTCGGTGCTGCGCTCGCCATGGGTTCTGGCCAGTTGGCCGGCGTTGTTCTGAGGCCGGCGGTCTGGTTAACCGAGCGCTTGTTGGAGGTGCTTGAGCCGATGGCAGCCTGGCCGCTTTCGACGGTTGTCATTGCTCAGCCCTCGATGACTTTGCTCTTGCTGGCAGCGCTCGGGGGCGCGTGGATCTTTGCACCCCGAGCCGTTCCGGCCCGGTGGCTTGGGCTTTTACTGTTGATGCCTTCAATGGTTGTTCAGCGTGAACGGCCAACGGTCGGCGTCGTCTGGTTGACGGCCTATGACGTGGGGCAGGGCAGTGCCTTGTTGGTCGAGACCGCGACACAGGCGTTGCTGTACGACACAGGTCCCCGCATGGGGCCTGCGATGGATGCGGGGTCTCGGGTGCTCGTGCCCTCCTTGCGTGCACGTGGCATCGATCACCTCGACAAGCTGATGATTTCGCATGCCGATGAGGATCATATTGGCGGTGCTGCGACGGTCTTGCGTGACCTGGATGTCGCGCAGACTTTGGCATCGCTGCCCCTCGATCACCCGATGCAATCCCGCGTTCAACCTTGCCACGAGGGCCTAACCTGGGTGGTCGACGACGTGCGATTCGATGTGCTCCATCCATTTAATCCACCGGCTCCAAGGCCTGCGCGTGCAGCCGGATCGGCGACCAATGCCATGAGTTGTGTCTTGGCTGTCACGGCGCCTGGCGGACGGGTATTGTTGACCGGCGACCTTGAGGCACCGCAGGAGCGCGCACTACTTGATCGCCTGGGACCCGAGGGTTTGCGCGCTGACATTCTGGTCGTGCCCCACCATGGCAGCAAAACCTCATCGACCGCTGAATTTTTGGCAGCGGTCGCGCCCCGGCAGGCCGTGTTTCAGTTGGGATGGCATAACCATTATCGCCATCCGCACCCCACGGTGTTGGAACGTTACGACCACGCGTCTATTCCGATCTTGAGAACGGATCGGGATGGTGCGATTCGCATCGCGCTGCAGCTTGGACAACCGCCGCAGATTTCAAAGTTTCGGGTTGATGAGGCCCGCTATTGGCGGGTGTCTCAGCCCTGGCGGGCGTCGGATCGACTACCATCAGATCCGCTTCCAGATTGATGCCCGAAAAGGATCCGAGATGAATTCTGCTCTGCAGCCCCAAATCCAGCATCTAACCTGCGCTCACCCAGGTGGCCTCCACAAGATCGCTTATCGGGAATGGTTCGACGCATCGACTGGGCCCAAAGAGGCCGCCCGGGTCGTGGTTTGTGTCCATGGCCTGACGCGTCGAGCCACTGATTTCGATACTCTGGCTCGGACAATGGCTGGTCGCGGTTGGCGGGTCGTGTGTCCGGACATGATCGGGCGCGGCGATTCGGATTGGGTGAGCCAACCGATGCTGTATGCGGTCCCGCAGTATGTTGCGGATTGTGTAACCCTCGTCGCGCGGCTTGGAGTCGAGTCCGTTGACTGGGTCGGCACCTCCATGGGCGGACTGATTGGTATGACCTATGCGGCGCTCTCCGGCAATCCAATCCGGCGGATGGTTCTCAATGACATTGGGCCCAAACTCGAGTGGGCCGGGCTTTCTACGATTGCCGCGTACGTGGGTTCGGTACCCGTTTTTACAGAGTACGCAGAGGCCGCCAGCTGGTTACGCGGCCGAATGGGTGGGTTCGGTCCGCACGACGAGGCCGGCTGGGAACAGCTCATTCGACCCTACTTCAAGGTGTTGCCCGATGGGGGCTTCACCCCGCATTACGACCCCGCGATTGCGATCCCGTTCAAGGCCCTGGCGCAGGGTGACGAGTCGGGTGGCAAATCTGGGGGCGAACCTGGGGGAAACTCCGAGGCGTTTTCAATGTGGCCGCTTTGGGATGCGATCAGCTCCAACACACTGGTGCTGCGCGGGTCGCTGTCGGAACTCCTTTCAATCGAGACCTGTGAAGGGATGAAGGTCCGTGGCCCGAAGGCCCGGGTGATCGAGATTGCGGGCGTCGGGCATGCGCCGTCCTTGATTGCCCCCGAGCAGACCGACCCTATTCTTGAGTTTTTCTCGGAGCAATAACTATCATGAGTAATACGATTACCCGGCTTCATGTCGGACCCAGGATGTCCGAAGCGGCCGTTTACGGTGGGCTTTGTTTTCTAGCGGGGCAGGTTGCTGCAGACCCGACCCAGGACACGGCGGGTCAGACAAAGCAGGTGTTGGCAGATATTGATCGGTTGCTGGGTGAAGCCGGAACCGATCGGACGCGCATCGTTTCGACGACTATTTATCTGCGCGATATTGCCGATTTCGCAGCGATGAATTCGGTTTGGGATGCTTGGGTACCAGCCGGACAGACACCGCCGCGTGCGACCGTTCAGGCGGTGCTGGCTCGACCCGAATACCGGGTCGAGATTCAGGTGGTCGCTGCAGTCTGAGTCCGGGGCTCAGTTTGGACTGAGCCTTAACGCCAGCCGGCACGGTCGATCAGGCGTTGGGCGGTCCCCTGCGCCTGGCCGATTCGTTCAACTGATAGTGCGTCTTGTTTGAACGTCCCAAGGGCTTCGAGCTCGGGGTTGTTTAGAGCGGCTCCGACGACGACTGGCCATTCATTGTTGCCCTCGGCGAAGAAGCTCTGCGCGGCATCGCTGGCCAGGTATTCAAGAAAACGAACAGCCGCATCGCGATGTGGCGCAAAGCGGGCAATTCCGCCGCCGGCAATATTGACGTGGGTGCCGCGGGTTGCTTGATTGGGCCAGACGATTCCGAGCTTCTGGGCACTTTCGCGTTCGCTCGAATCTTTGGAGCGCAGCATGCGCACAAAGTAGTAGCTGTTCGTGAGTGCGATCGCACATTCTCCGGACGCCACGCCCTTGATCTGATCTGTATCGCCGCCGCGCGGTACCCGGGCCAGGTTCGCAACGACCCCGCGGGCCCAGGTTTCAGTGGCGGCCTCACCCTGGTGTTCGATCATGGCGCCAATCAGCGACAACATGTACGGGTGGCTTGCTGAACGCACGCAGACCTGACCTTTGAATGCTGGATTGGCGAGATCTTCGTAGCGGGTGAGTTGGTCGGGGCTGATTTTTGATTTGTCGTAGACGATCATCCGGGC
>RFPW01000131.1 GCA_009925965.1 Betaproteobacteria bacterium | reverse complement strand
TCCAGGCAGTCGCAGCGGCCGCCGTCACACCACCGAGGGCCAAGGTCGCCATCCCGCCGACAATCCAGGGCGTTCGTCGGCCACCTGCGTCCGAGCCATGGCCTAGTCGGGGGCGCAGTAACTGGACTGCGTAATGCAACCCAACCAGGGCGCCAGGGAGCATCGCCGGCATCGCCAGTTCAACCACCATGACCCGGTTGATGGTCGAGGTTGTGAGGACCACAATCGCCCCGAGCGCAGTTTGTACCAGTCCGAGGCGAAAGATGCCCAACCAACCCAAAGGATCTGCGGGCTCCAGGGGCTGCACGTTCATGCTGGGGGTAGTCGGTAACCGGGGACCATGCGGTGGACTTTATGCCGACCGCCGATTGACTGTCAATCCGTATTGACACCTAGAGAGTCAGAATTGATTGACACAATGCCGCACCAATCGCGACTTGGGCTCGAACCCTTACCCAGGCCCTTAACCCCGACGCTTCAGCGCCGGTTTAGTGGCCGACTTTGCGGCAGCCCGGTTGCTCACCGCTGCGGCCTTCGCCGCCGCCCGACCCGTCGGCTTGGCCGCCGTTTTACGCGCCGGGGCGGGCTTCGCGCCCGGAGTATCGCCCTGGTCTTTTACCGACGGCTCCGGCGTGAGGTCACCAAGCCCATAACGGTGCAACTTGATGTAAAGACTTTGCCGGCTCAGCCCTAGTAAATCGGATGCCAGTGCACGGTTGTCACCCGTGAGTTTGAGAGCGGCCTCGATCGCGAGTCGTTCAATCACATCCGCCGCCTCGCGCACCAGTTCCTTGAGCGGGACGCGCCCAACGAGTTCGGTCAACTGGTCGACCGATCGGCCTGCCACCTGAGATGGATCATCCGTGGTCTCTGGCCCCGCTGCATGCCAGCGTGGCGCCTCACGGATCAGAAATCCAAATCCTGGCGGATCTTCATCCGGCAAGTTCACCGCAGCCAACTCAATATCGACCTGATGGCCATGCTCGTCGCGCAAGACCGTGGAAAACCGCCTCATGACGCCGTGCTGACGGGCATTGGCCATCAAAACCCGCAAATCAACACCGGCTCCATCGAGCCAACGATCAAGCGACTGCCCAGCAATCGAGGACTCGGCACTCACCCGCACCATGTTGATAAATGCGCCGTTCGCGGACAGGATTTGACCGTTTAGATCCGTTCGCACGATCGCTTCAGGCGAATACTCTGCAACCGCCGACAGAGATGGCTTGTGGTCGGGACCCGCCGGCCCGCGATTCGATCCGGCAGCGTAACCGACCACAGGCGCGATGCGAACCATCGCAAGCGCGAATCCATCCTCGCGAAATGGGGTTGCATTGACCAACAATGCCGTGCCATCTAAGCCGTGGACCTGCGCCTGATCAGGACGACCACTCGATCTGACGCGGGCAAGTAAGGCACGCATCGCATCGGCACCCTGAGGATCGAGCCCGTCATCCCAGGTTCCGGCCCCACGACGGCGAGTCACGACCGGCAACATAATGTCTGCCGCCGGATTGGATTCGAAGACTCGCCCAGTCAGCGAATCGACGACCAATAGTGGATCGACAGAGGATTGGAAAAGTATCCGCTGGCGCGCTTCGGCCTGTCGGCGCTGTTTTTCTTCGCGATCGACGGTCTGCTGAACCTCGAGCAAGCGCCGTTGCAGTTCGGCCATTTCCTGCAGATCACGGCCCACCGCGACCATACTGCCGTCGCTACCCAAGGGTACGACGCGATACATGACCGGCACGGATTCACCGCCATCCCGTCCAGGATGATTGAGATGGCGCCAGCGCGTCGTCACCCCGGCTAAAGCGTCCCGCTGCATCGACTCAACCTTGGGGCGGCTCTCGACTGAAACGACTTCGGACCAGGACCGTCCGATCCAGTCAGACCACTGGTTCAGGGGCAAATTCGGGTTATCCCCCGCGAGCTCGCGAATCGTGCCTGTTTTATCAATGATCAGTGCGATATCGGCGGCAGCCGACGCGAGTCTGGCCAGAGAACCGGCGTCAGAATTCGTAAAGTCGTGCGAAGAGTCAGCGAAAGTTCTCACAAACAACTTCCTGTTGGCGAAGCCCCGAATTTACTCAGGAATTCGCATTAGCTGGCATCGTGCGTGACCGGGCCCTGAGTCGCTCGGCCTCACGCAATGCCTCATGCGCGTCACCTGCGGTTGCATCGGCCCCGACCAGTGTCATCAGACCCGGTCGTTCAACAAACTGCGCACCGCCCACCAAAAACCCGACGCCCGGATTGCACGAAGCCCGGCGCAACCGAGTCAGGGTAAACGACAGTAAATCAAGGAAACGGTCACAAGACGCAGAAAGACCAATCACTTCAAACCATTCAACCGCAACAATTCGTTCCAGCTCTTGCAAAGACGAATCGAGACCGTCACGCACTTGCCATCCAGCACCGCGGAAAAAACCGCCGATCATCGTCATCCCCATCCGATGCAAATCGTCTGGAAGACCCGCCAGCAAAATCCGACCAGTTTCGGCGTCTCCAGACTTCACGGTGGCGATTTCGGCCTCAAGCGATGGCATCAATTCACGCAAAGCTGCCTCGAAAACACCGGTTGCAAACGTGACTTCGACGAAGTTGACTTCATCCTCGGTCCAGCGATCGCCGAGTTGTCGGGCAGCCGCTCCGATCAGGTCCAGATAGATACCGGTCAGTGGGACGGCCCGAGCTCGCAAACCTGTGATGAGGTCACGCAAACCGAGATGATCGCCAGCAACACCAAATCTCGCGGCGGCTGCCACGTCAGACTCGGTCGGCCGCACCACTCGCCCGGACGTGCTGCCTGGAGGATCGGACGGGTTACTCACCGAGCCGTCTCGTTCCACTGAATCGTGCGACTGGGCGGCGGACGAAGCAGCGGGTGACGCTTCTTGCGCGTGTGCGCGAATGATCGAGGGAATTGCGCGGGCGACTTCGGCTTCGATGGCTCGCGAGAGCCAATACGGCGCCCCAGCCGTGGCTTGGTCCAGGCCCGGGGTGCCCTTCTTAGTGTTCTTGGGCTTTGAATCCATACCCCGACTCCTCACGCCAGCTTGGTTAGGCGCCAAGGATGAGAGGTAATCGAACGGTTGACAATGATTTTGAAGCGTTCCCAAGGGTTCTCCCCTACCGATGAAAAGCGGGTCCAGCGCACTATATCAGTAGTAACGCTTGGTTGACGTAAATTTTAATTGACACTTTTTTCGGGACCGCCTAGATTCGGCTCAAACCACCCCGTTAGACGCCCATGGATGCATTGCAAACCACAACGACCGACCTTACGAGACCCGCTGATCAGGCAGCGTCTCGGCCTCTCTACACTCCCGAACAACGCAAACGACGGGATGCTTCGCGTTGGACCAATGTTCAGGGCGTTCTGGCGATCGTTCAGTTTGTTGTATTTGCGATCAGCGTTAGCCTGGTACTTCGGTTTTTGATCACGGGCGACGGCCTTTTCGCGGCTTCGGTCTCCATCGTCGCCAAGACGATGCTGCTATACGCCATCATGATCACCGGATGCCTTTGGGAAAAGGACGTCTTTGGCGTTTATCTGCTGGCGCCGGCTTTCTACTGGGAGGACATGGTCAGCTTCGTCGTCATTGCGTTGCATACGGCCTATCTGATCGTCCTCTTGACGGGCGCGCTCGATCCGCGTGAGCAAATGCTTCTCGCGCTGGCGGCTTATTCAACCTACGCCATCAATGCCACCCAGTTCCTGCTCAAGCTTCGGGCCGCTCGACTCGGGGCCAAAGCCGAAGATGAACGCCGCGCCCGCCTCGAAGCTGTCGGTCTCGGTCAGTCTGCATGAACACCGTTGTCCCAATTCTTCGCGAGCGCGGCCAACGCGAGGTCTTTTGCGGCCTCACGGGCATCATCTGGCTGCACCGCAAGATTCAGGACGCGTTTTTTCTGGTGGTAGGTTCGCGAACCTGCGCCCATCTGATCCAGTCGGCTGCGGGCGTCATGATTTTTGCGGAACCCCGGTTCGCGACAGCAATCATTGATGAGCGCGACCTTGCTGGGTTGGCCGATGCCAATACCGAACTCGACAAGGTGGTCACCCGTCTGCTTGAACGGCGCCCCGATATCAAGCTTCTGTTTCTGGTCGGGTCTTGCCCTTCGGAGGTGATCAAGCTCGATTTGTCGCGTGCCGCCGAGCGCCTTTCGAGGCAATTTGAACCCGCCGTCCGGATTCTCAACTACTCGGGGAGCGGCATCGAGACCACCTTCACCCAGGGGGAAGATGCCTGTCTGGCTGCTCTGGTCCCGGCCATGCCGGCGCGCGATGAATCCGAGCCTGCGCTCCTGATCGTGGGCACCCTGGCCGACGTTGTTGAAGACCAGTTCAAGCGGCTGTTCAATGAAATTGGCATCGGGCCGGTGGCTTTCTTTCCGCCTCGAAAAGCGGGTGAAAATCCGGCGGTGGGTCCCAATACCCGATTTTTGTTGGCACAACCCTTTTTGGCCGATACGGCGCGTGCGCTCGAAGCGCGCGGTGCTGTTCGACTCGACGCGCTGTTTCCGCTTGGCGAAGAAGGCACCACGGCCTGGCTGGCTGCCGCCGCACAGGCCTGGAACATTCCCGCCGATCGATTCGAGGCCGCGATTGCACCTGGAAGAGAGCGCGCCCGGCAGGCACTGGCACGGCAACGACATCTGCTCGATGGAAAGTCCATCTTCTTCTTTCCCGACTCGCAGCTCGAACCGCCCTTGGCGCGGTTTCTGTCGCGCGAAATGGGCATGACCCTGGTGGAGGTTGGCACGCCCTACCTGCACCGTCAGCACCTCGCTCAGGAGTTGGCGCTGCTACCCGCTGGCACCCAGTTATCTGAAGGTCAGGATGTAGAGCGCCAGCTCGATCGGTGCCGCGCGGCGCAGCCCGATATCGTGGTTTGCGGGCTTGGCCTGGCCAACCCGCTCGAGGCGCAAGGTATTACAACCAAGTGGTCGATCGAACTGGTTTTCACGCCGATTCATGGCTACGACCAGGCCGGCGATCTGGCCGAACTTTTCGCTCGCCCGCTGACGCGGCGAATGAAGCTCGTGGCCTGAGGTTAGACCCAATGCAACTCACACTATGGACCTACGAAGGCCCCCCACATGTGGGGGCGATGCGGGTTGCCACAGCAATGCGCGATGTGCATTACGTCTTGCACGCACCGCAGGGCGACACCTATGCCGATCTGCTATTCACCATGATCGAGCGGCTCGCGAAACGCCCGCCGGTGACTTACACCACCTTTCAAGCGCGCGACCTGGGCGGCGACACCGCAGAGTTGTTCAAGAATGCAGCGCGTGAAGCGTTCGAGCGCTTCAATCCAAAGGCGATGCTGGTGGGCGCTTCTTGCACCGCGGAGTTGATTCAGGACGACCCAGGCGGCTTATCAAAGGCACTGGCCTTGCCGATCCCGGTGATTCCTCTCGAACTGCCTTCGTACCAGCGCAAAGAAAATTGGGGCGCGGCAGAAACGTTCTATCAACTGGTTCGAAATCTTGCCCGCCCAGTGGACGAACTTCCCGAGCTTGCGGCTCAGGCTGATGGGGTCAGGCGACCACGCTGCAATGTGCTCGGGCCGACCGCGCTAGGCTTTCGGCACCGGGACGATGTCCGCGAAATCACGGGTTTGCTCATCGCGATGGGCATCGACATCAACGTGGTCGCACCCCTCAACGCTGCGCCTGACGATATCGCGCGCCTTGGCCAAGCCGACTTCAATGTCGTTCTTTACCCCGAGACCGCTTCTCTGGCTGCACAGTGGTTGGCGCGCAATTTCAAACAACCGGCGACTCAGGTCGTCCCGATCGGTGTCGGGGCCACGATTGACTTTATCCGCGAAGTCGCCGCCCTGGCCCAGGTTGATGCGGAAGCGTTTTTGGCCAGCCATCCCTCAAGAGCAACCTGGTACGCCCGGTCGGTTGATTCAACCTACCTGACCGGCAAACGTGTATTCATTTTCGGTGACGCCAGCCATGCGATCGCGGCTGCCCGATTCGCTGCCCGTGAACTGGGCTTCACCGTGGTCGGACTAGGCACCTACAGCCGGGAATTTGCCCGCGAGATTCGCGAAGCCGCCAAGTTGTATGGGGTCGAAGCGCTGATCACCGATGACTACCTCGACGTTGAAGCGCGGGTCGCCGAGTTGCAGCCCGAGTTGGTGCTCGGTACCCAAATGGAACGGCACATCGCAAAGCGTCTTGGAGTGCCTTGCGCGGTGATTTCGGCGCCAGTTCACGTCCAGGACTTTCCAGCGCGCTACGCCCCCCAAATGGGTTTCGAAGGCGCAAATGTGCTTTTCGACACCTGGGTTCATCCCCTCATGATGGGCCTCGAAGAGCACCTTCTCGGGATGTTCCGGGAAGACTTTGAGTTCCATGAAGGCGCA
>RFPW01000014.1 GCA_009925965.1 Betaproteobacteria bacterium | reverse complement strand
CGTCCTGAAATCGGCGCACCCGCCGCCCCGCCTGAATGCAGCGAGCCTTCACAAGCAAACTCTTCGATTGGAGCGCCCGATTGGAGCGCCCAATTGGAGCCCCAGTGGCGAGGGGTTTAGATTCCGGCGGGGCGAATTAAAAAATCATGCCGGTCCACGGACTCGACCGAGACCTCCTTCAGCGATCCACCCTGCAGAAGACGCAACGCGACGCGGGATCCGGCCGGGCCGGATTTCCAGATTCGGCGATAAAAGTCGGCCTGATCTTTGATCTGCTCTGAATCGCCGCCAACGCCGACGACGATGTCCCCTACTTCGACGCCAGCCAGTTCAGCGGGCCCACCGCCTGCGACCCTCACAACGGTCAGGCTTCCGCGGATGGTCTCGGTGGTGAGCCCGAGCCACGGCTGAGCCGGTCTTGAGGAGCGACCGCGCGTTTTCAGGTCCGCAAGGATTGGTTTCAAGAGATTGACTGGCACAAACAGGTTTCCGGGGACGCCCGATTTGCCGCCGGTCGCGTCCTCGACGATCAGGGAACCAATCCCGATCAAGTCGCCCTGCGCGGAAATCAAGGCGGAGCCGCTCCAGTTGTTGACGGGCGGAAAGGTATAGATCGGCTGCTCCAGCAGATATTCCCAACTTCCGGCGAAGGGCTTTCGGGAGACGACGATCAGGGGTGTAGCCTCGGTCTCACCTTGTCCGATCGTCAACACGGAATGGGATTCGTGAATTTGATCCGAGTCCCCCAACGGCAGAGGGTGCCCTTCCAGGGGCAAGAGCGCGCGAAGCACGCCGAGCCCTGTCGCGTGGTCATAACCCACGACGGTTGCCAGCACATTGCGACCGGAGGCCGTATGGATTCGCACGCTCTCGGCTTCCATGATCAGGTAGCCGATCGTGACAATGGTTTGGGCATCGATCAGCACGCCCGAGCCCTCTCGCGTGCGACCCAGCGTCGCAACTGAACGTCCGCCCTGGAGGATCGTCGCCTCAATTTTGACCACCGATTGGGCAAAACGGGCGAGCGCCACGGGAGGCTGTGTCGGGCTTGGGACCAACAGTGTTGTTGACCGTGCGCCTGGGCTCCAGAGCAGGAGCACCGAAATGGTGACCGCTACAAGGGAAGCGAATGCGGGCAGCTGCACACGATGCTCACGCAGGGTACGGAGTGCCTCAATGGAACGCGATTGGAGGGCTTGCGTGGCCGTAAGAATCAGATGAATCACGGGTGGGTCCCCTGGGTGGTGCGCCGGGCGAGCGGTCTCGTCAGCGCCTGATGAGGCAGAAAATGGCATCTAAGTGGCAGAAAATGGCAGCAATTGGTCGCAAATCGGTTCAAGCGGCGTCCACGCGTCCGATTGAACACGGGTCCAAAATCGGCTGCAAGCACAAGAATCTCGAAGAATTGTCGACAACAGTTTGAACCTCAAGTGGCTCACCTGGATCGAGATCAGCGAGCGGCGTACCTGAACCGGTCTCACCAGGCGGCGCCTGGCTAGGAGTGAGCGGTCAACCCATTCGCGTTGACGTCGTCCGATCAAAACCCTATCATTCGCCCACTTTTGACCGCTGGGGGCCTGTGCGCGATCGACTTCCTTTCGTCGCCGTCGGTTTCCAGGCGACCGCTGTTTTGGTTTGTGCACTGGGTGCGTGGATCTTTTCGGGGGCGCCGGAAGCACTTTTCGTCTTGTACGGGGGCGCTTCGGCAGTCATTCCAAACGGCCTGTTCGCACTGCGACTGGCGTTGCATCGGGGACGCGCGCCGGAAACCTATCCGGTGGTGTTTTTCGTCGGTGAAGCGCTCAAAGTGCTGGCGTCCGTAGCCCTTTTAGGGCTGGTGGTGCAGGGTCAGGATGATGTGCAATGGCTTGCGCTGCTGATTGGATGGATTGTGGCTCTTAAAGCGCCTCTGCTTTTGCTGCCATGGTGGCATTGGCAGTCAAGGCGTAGTGCGGGGAGACCCGAGATGCTTGTTTCTAAATCGAAGACTTTTAGTTGAACGTTGAATTAATGGCTGCCGAGACTCACGCCCCGACCGCTTCGGAATACATCGTTCACCATCTGACGCATTTCAATACGTCGGGCGAACCGCAAAAAGACATTATTGATTTCTCGCTGATTAACTGGGACACCGTGTTCTGGTCGTCGGCGATGGCTGTTTTGGCCGCGTTTCTGCTTTATCGCGCTGCCCGCCTGGTTCATGCCGGCGTCCCGAACCGATTTGTCGGTGCGATCGAGTCGGTAGTCGAGTATGTGCACGAGCAGACTCGGTCGATCGTCCGGGGCGACATCACCTACATCGCGCCACTGGCACTCACGGTGTTCATCTGGATTGGGTTCATGAACGCGCTCGACTTCGTTCCGGTCGATCTGCCCGACTTTTTGTTGCGCGCTACGGGGCTTGACCACACCATTCACTATCATCGTATCGTCCCGACGGCGGACTTGAACGGGACGCTGGCGATGTCGCTGGTGATTCTGATCTCGTCGATTTATTACGGCATCAAGGTCAAGCATTTTGGCGGCTGGATTCATGAGCTATTCAGCGCCCCGTTTGGCGCCCATCCCTTGCTCGCGCCATTCAATTTGTTGTTAAACCTAATTGAGTACGCTGCCAAGACGATCTCGATGGCGATGCGGCTCTTTGGCAACATGTTTGCTGGCGAGCTGGTCTTCTTGCTGATTGCTTTACTGGGCGCCACGGCCACCACCTGGGGCGCGGGCTTGCACTTTTTGACCGGGTTGGGATGGGCCATTTTCCATATCCTGATCGTTGTGTTGCAAGCCTTCATCTTTATGATGCTGACCCTGGTGTATATCGGTCAGGCGCACGAAGGGCATTGAATTCGGATTTTCCACCTCGCCCGCTCACGTTCTTTGTGGTCCCTCTCTCGTCCTCTCGCTTTTTTTCCTTGTTTTTCTTTGTTTTCCCCTTGTTTGCTTTTTTCTTCGGTTTACGAAGGTTTCTCCAGGAGTAGTCAAAAATGACGAACGTTGCTCTCGTTGCGATCGCTTGCGGTCTGATCATTGGCCTCGGCGCACTCGGTGCCTGTATTGGTATCGGCATGATGGGGGGTCGCTACCTCGAGGGTGCAGCACGTCAGCCCGAGCTGATGGATAAGCTGCAGACCAAGATGTTTCTGCTGGCCGGTCTGATCGACGCGGCCTTCCTGATCGGTGTCGGTATCGCGATGATGTTCGCGTTCGCTAACCCGTTCAAAGGATGATCCTTCCGTGAATCTGAACGCGACTCTGATCGTCCAGATCGTCGTCTTCTGCGCACTGTGGTGGTTCACCGCCCGGTTCGTGTGGCCGCCGATCACCCAGGCGCTCGATGACCGCTCACGCAAGATCGCCGACGGGTTGGCGGCGGCGGAGCGCGCGCGCACGGAGCTCGCCGACGCAAAGCGCCGGGTTGAGGCGGAAATCGCCGCAGCACGGAGCAGCGCCGCCGAGGTTCGAGCGGCCGGTGAGCGCCAGGTTGCGCAGTCTATCGATGAGGCTCGGGCCGAAGGCGCCCGCATCGTGGCTGCGGCTCGCAAGGCTGCCGAAGAGGAGGCCGCGCTCGCGATGCAGCGCGCCCGGGATGTGCTGCGGGACCAGGTCGCTGCGTTGGCAGTGGCGGGTGCGGAGCAGATTCTGCGCCGCGAGATTGACGCTGCGCGCCACGCCGAACTGCTCGCAGGTCTGGCGACGGAGCTCTCCCCGGCTGAGCCGCAGGGGCAGCGCGTGGCACCGGGGCACTGAGCATGGCTGAACCGCTTACGATTGCGCGTCCCTATGCGGAAGCTGCTTTCCAGCTCGCGGTCGATGATGCGCAACACCATGGCGCGTCTCAGCTGGCCGTCTGGGGCGAAGGCCTCCAGGCGCTGGCGTCGGTGGTCCAGGCTCCAGGTGCTGAGGCGTTGATTGCCAATCCGGCGCTTTCCGCCGGGCAAATTGCGCAGGCCGTGATCGAGATCGCCGGTATCGGCGTCGGTCCGATTCAGGGGTTTGTGCAGGTTCTGGCGGCGAATGAGCGTTTGAGCGTGGCAGCCGAGATTGCCCAGCTTTTTGAGCAGGCCCGCGATGCCCATGAGGGCGTAATCGACGCGAGGGTGACCTCTGCGTTTCCCATGAATGATGCCCAGGTGGCTGATGTGGTGGCTGTGTTGACGCAGCGCCATGGCCGCCCGGTCAAGGTGTCGGTCGACGTCGATGCCGATCTGATCGGCGGCGTGTCGATCCGAATCGGTGATGAAGTGACTGACCTCTCGGTGCGCGGCAAGCTGTCCCAGCTCGCTAGCGCCCTGATGCACTAGGAGTTTTGCGATGCAACTCAATCCAGCCGAAATCAGCGAACTGCTGAAAACGAAGATCAAGAACCTCGCCGTCGATGCCGATACCCGGAACCAGGGAACGGTCGTGACGGTGACGGACGGGATCTGCCGCATCCACGGCCTGTCGGACGTGATGCAAGGTGAAATGATCGAATTTCCAGGTGAAACCTTTGGCCTTGCGCTAAACTTGGAGCGCGATTCGGTCGGCGCGGTGGTCCTCGGTAGCTACGAGCACATCCGAGAAGGCGACACGGTCAAGTCGACCGGGCGGATTCTGGCCGTTCCTGTGGGTCCAGAACTGTTGGGCCGCGTGGTGAATACGCTGGGCGAACCAATCGATGGGAAGGGCCCCATCAACGCGAAGCTGACCGACGTTCTCGAGAAAGTCGCACCCGGCGTGATCGCGCGCCAAAGCGTCTCGCAGCCGGTACAGACCGGCCTCAAGGCGATCGATTCAATGGTCCCTGTGGGCCGTGGTCAGCGTGAGTTGATCATCGGCGACCGCCAGACTGGTAAGACGGCGGTCGCGGTCGATGCGATCATCAATCAAAAAGATACAGGCATCAAGTGCGTCTACGTGGCGATCGGCCAGAAGGCATCGACGATTGCCAACGTGGTGCGCAAGCTCGAAGAAACGGGCGCGCTGGCCTACACCATTGTGGTGGTGGCGTCGGCCTCTGAATCCGCCGCCATGCAGTACCTGTCCGCGTATGCCGGATGCACGATGGGCGAGTACTTCCGTGACCGCGGTGAAGATGCGCTGATTGTTTACGATGATCTCTCCAAGCAGGCGGTGGCGTACCGGCAGGTTTCGTTGTTGCTGCGTCGCCCGCCTGGTCGCGAGGCATTTCCGGGTGATGTGTTTTATCTCCACTCGCGTCTGCTGGAGCGCGCAGCGCGTGTCAATGAAGACTACGTCGAGCGCTTCACAAATGGCGCAGTCAAGGGCAAAACCGGTTCATTGACCGCGTTGCCCGTGATCGAGACGCAGGCTGGCGATGTGTCGGCATTCGTGCCAACCAACGTGATTTCGATTACCGACGGACAGATCTTTCTCGAAACCGATCTGTTCAACGCCGGCATCCGCCCCGCCATCAACGCGGGTATTTCGGTGTCACGCGTCGGCGGTGCCGCACAGACCAAGATCATCAAGAAGCTCGGTGGGGGCGTGCGTCTGGCGCTGGCTCAGTATCGCGAACTCGCTGCCTTTGCGCAGTTCGCAAGTGATCTGGACGAGGCGACGCGAAAGCAGCTCGATCGCGGCCGCTTGGTGACTGAGCTCATGAAGCAGCCTCAATATCAACCGTTGCGGGTTTGGGAGATGGCGATGACGCTGTTTGCCGTCAACAATGGCTACTACGACGATGTGGATGTCAGTCGTGCGCAAGCGTTTGAGCGGGCGTTGCGTGACCACCTGCGCAGCGAACACAGCGCGTTGGTCGAGCGGATCGAATCGTCCAAGGACCTGTCCAAGGACGATGAGGCCATGCTGAACACGGTCATTCAAGCGTTCAAGAAAACCGGCTCGTACTGATCATGCCCGGTAGTAAAGAGATCCGGACCAAGATCAAGAGCGTTCAAAATACGCGAAAGATCACCAAGGCGATGGAGATGGTCGCCGCCTCGAAGATGCGGCGGGCGCAGGAGCGTATGCGCGCTGCACGCCCCTATGCGGAGAAGATTCGGACGATCGCGGCGAGCCTTGCTACGGCCAATCCGGAGTACAGGCACCCGTTTCTGACGCATCGCGACGAAACCCGTGCGGTGGGTCTGATTGTTGTGACGACCGACAAGGGCCTTTGCGGGGGCATGAACACCAATGTGTTGCGCGCCTCGCTGCTGAAAATGCGGGCGCTCGAATCCAAGGGCGCAAAGCTTCAGTTGACGCCCATCGGTACCAAGGGCTTGGGTTTCATGAACCGGATGGGCGCCAAGGTGGTGTCTTCGGTGATTGGGCTGGGCGATACCCCGCATCTGGAGCGCCTGATCGGTGCAGTCAAGGTTCAGCTCGATGCGTACGCTGCGGGTGAGCTCGACGCGGTCTATCTGGCCTTCACACGATTCATCAACACGATGAGCCAGGAGCCGGTGATTGAGCAGTTGCTGCCGCTCTCGACCGATCATCTGAAGGACGATCGTCGCGAGTTTGCCTGGGACTATCTCTACGAACCCGACGCTGCCTCGGTACTGGACGATCTGCTCTTGCGCTACATCGAGGCGCTTGTGTTTCAGGCCGTGGCCGAGAACATGGCCAGCGAGCAAAGCGCTCGCATGGTGGCGATGAAAGCGGCGAGCGACAACGCCAAGAAAGTCATTGGCGATTTGCAGCTCTCATACAACAAGGCGCGTCAGGCGTCGATTACCAAGGAATTGTCTGAAATCGTCGGGGGCGCGGCAGCGGTTTGAAGCCGCTACGCTCTGCTCCACTGTCCGAATCAGATAGCCCCGATCCGACTACATTACGAGTTACGAGGTTCCCAAGATGACGCACTCCCAGGGTCACATTGTTCAGTGCATTGGCGCTGTGGTCGATATCCAGTTTCCCCGTACGGGTCTGCCGTCGATTTATGAGGCGCTCAACCTCGATGACAGCGCACAGCATGCTGGCGTTGAGGCGGGACTGACTTTCGAGGTTCAGCAGCAACTCGGTGATGGGGTGGTTCGGACCATTGCCATGGGCTCGACCGATGGGTTGCGCCGCGGGATGCCGGTGAATGCGTCGGGTGCGCCCATTTCGGTCCCAGTGGGTCCGGCGACCCTGGGTCGGATCATGGACGTTTTGGGCCGCCCAATTGATGAGGCAGGACCGATTGGTACCGATGAGCGGCGCTCGATCCACCAGCCAGCGCCCAAGTTTGCGGACCTTTCGCCCTCGGTGGAGTTGCTTGAGACCGGCATCAAAGTGATTGACTTGATCTGCCCGTTCGCCAAGGGCGGCAAGATCGGTCTTTTCGGTGGTGCCGGTGTGGGCAAGACCGTGAACATGATGGAATTGATTAACAACATTGCCAAGCAGCACGCAGGTCTGTCGGTGTTCGCAGGCGTCGGTGAGCGCACGCGCGAGGGGAACGACTTTTATCATGAGATGAAAGATTCGAACGTTCTCGACAAGGTCGGGATGGTGTTCGGTCAGATGAACGAACCCCCTGGCAACCGGCTGCGGGTCGCACTGACCGGATTGACGATGGCCGAGCGGTTCCGCGATGAAGGTCGCGACATCCTGTTTTTCGTGGACAACATTTACCGCTACACCCTGGCCGGAACCGAAGTATCGGCCCTGCTCGGGCGGATGCCGTCGGCGGTGGGCTACCAGCCAACGCTTGCTGAAGAGATGGGTAAGCTGCAGGAGCGTATTGTTTCGACCAAAGTTGGTTCGATTACCTCGATTCAGGCCGTCTATGTACCGATCCGTCCCCAGCGACCACCTTCGCCCACTTAGATGCGACTGTGGTGTTGTCGCGCGATATCGCTTCGTTGGGTATTTATCCCGCGGTCGACCCGCTGGATTCGACCTCTCGCCAGGTCGACCCGAACGTGATTGGCGAAGAGCATTACGCCACGACCCGTAAAGTGCAGTCGACGTTGCAGCGTTACAAAGAGTTGCGCGACATCATTGCGATTCTGGGTATGGATGAGCTTTCTCCTGAAGACAAATTGGCGGTTTCGCGCGCTCGCAAGATTCAGCGCTTCCTGTCGCAACCGTTCCATGTGGCCGAGGTCTTCACCGGTTCGCCTGGTAAGTACGTGACCCTGAAAGAAACGATTCGTGGATTTCAGATGATCGCCAATGGGGAGTGCGACTCGCTGCCCGAGCAGGCGTTCTACATGGTGGGCACGATCGATGAGGCGATCGAGAAGGCGAAGACGCTTTCATGAGTACGATTCACGTCGACGTGGTCAGTGCCGAGGCGTCGATCTACGACGGTCCGGCCGATTTTGTCGCGCTCCCTGGCGAGTCGGGTGAACTCGGCGTGTTCCCGGGCCACACACCACTGATCACCCGAATTCGTCCCGGTGCCGTGCGGATCAAGGTGCCTGGGCAAAGCGAAGAAGAGTTTGTTTTTGTGGCCGGCGGCATTCTCGAGATTCAGCCCAACCGAGTGACGGTATTGGCCGATACCGCGATTCGCGGCAAGGACCTGGACGAGGCCCGTGTACTCGAGGCCAAGCGTCAGGCCGAAGAAGCGCTGTCCAATCGGGCTGCGACGCTCGATTACGCCAAAGCTCAGGCCGAACTGGCCATCGCCGTGGCCCAGATCGCCGCCTTGCGTCGATTGCAGCGGCGCTAAACGTAGTCCCTACCCGCCTCCGCTGATGATCCATGCTCCTTTGCGCAACGACACGTTCTTGCGCGCGCTATTGCGCGAACCCACTGAGTACACGCCGGTCTGGCTGATGCGTCAGGCAGGCCGTTATCTACCCGAATATCGGGCCACCCGTGCCCGGGCCGGCAGCTTTCTTGCGCTCGCTCAAAACCCCGAGTTGGCCTGCGAGGTGACGATCCAGCCGCTGGATCGTTATGCGCTCGACGCGGCGATTCTTTTTTCTGACATCCTCACCGTGCCCGATGCGATGGGCTTAGGGCTGTATTTTGCAGATGGCGAGGGCCCACGCTTTGCTCGTCCTTTGCGCGATGAAGCTTCGATTCTTGCGCTGGGGGCTCCCGACCCGAATCGGGAATTACGCTACGTGATGGACGCGGTTCGCACGATTCGGGGGGCACTGGCCGGCCGGGTCCCACTCATTGGATTTTCCGGTAGCCCCTGGACGCTGGCGGTCTACATGATCGAGGGCGGCGGTACCGATGATTTTCGGGAGGTCAAGACGATGCTTTATCGTCGCCCCGATCTGATGCTGCATCTGCTGAATGTGCTGACCGAAGCGGTGGCCGATTATTTGAATGCACAGATCGAGGCCGGCGCTCAGGCCGTGATGATCTTTGATACCTGGGGCGGCGTGCTGACCTCGAGCCAATATTTGAAATATTCCTTGGGCCCGATGCAACGCGTCGTCGAGCGTCTGCATCGGGAGCGCGATGAACCTGTGGGCGCGGGAGTGGGCTTGGATGCTGGTGGGGGTCCAAGCGGCATGCAGCGGGTTCGCGTGCCTTCGATTGTGTTCACAAAAGGCGGTGGGCAGTGGCTTGAACCGCTTTCGGCCTGTGGGGCCGATGCGGTGGGCCTGGACTGGACCACGGAGCTTTCGGACGCTCGCGCCCGGATTGGGTCTCGTTGCGCATTGCAGGGTAACCTGGATCCCATGGCCCTGATGGGGGAGGACGCGCAGATTCGCGCCGAGGTGGCTCGAGTCTTCGAGAGTTTTGGCGTGCCGCAGGTCGGGACTGGGCATGTGTTCAATTTGGGTCATGGAATTTCCCAGCACACACGGCCCGAAGCCGTTTCGGCGTTGGTCGATGCGGTGCATGCGTATGGCCGGAAGATGCGCGCACCGGGGGCCTGACGCAGGTCGCTGATTTCGGGGCAAATCGTTGCGCTGCGTTTCGGCGCCCGCCAGGCCAGGAATCGTCGACTTGGGCTTGCATCACGGCGAAGTTTGTGTTTATGCACAGATTTGGGCCGGACCTGATTTTAAAGCGGCGCCCCAATGACCTTAGTCGATTCGTTCTAACGTCATGATTAAAAACAATTTATTCAGACCGATTGGCGATTTGGTCGACCCTGCGTCGAGGCGAGATGCGTGCTTGGACGTGCCCTGCACCATCTTGCACACAAAGTTATCCACAGCCGCGCGATGACGGCGACCATCTGGCAGGTCGCGCTTGATGTCCCTTTGCCCGGTCCGTTTGATTATTCGGCGCCGTCCCCGATGGCCCCGCAACCAGCGGGTGAACCCGGTCCCGAATGCAGTTCGATTGGGAGTTCGATTGGGAGTTCGATTGGCAGTCCGATCGGGCGTCGGGTTTTGGTGCCATGGGGCCGAACGCAACGGATTGGTCTGGTCACGGCGGTGGCGTCCGAGAGCGCGCTGTCGCCCGAACGATTGCGGGCGGTTGACCGATGTTTACTGGACCTCGGTCCGTTGCCCCCCCGGTGGCTTGAGCTGGTTCAATTCGCGGCTTCCTACTACCAGGTTGGGCTGGGCGAGTTGGCGCTGCCGGCGATTCCTGCCTTGTTACGCAGTGCGCAGGCTTATCAGGCGCAGAAGCCGCGCGGCGGCGGTCCAGTTGAGCGCGCGCGCAAGGCCTGGGCTAAGACCGCTGAGGCCGCTCGGTCCGCTGAGGCCTCAGCGGCTGGTCCAGTGCCAGTTGCAGTACCTGACCTCACGGCCGATCAGTGCGCCGCACTCGAGTCGCTGGTGTTCGATCGCGGGTTTCGGGTCCATCTCCTCTACGGGGTGACCGGGAGCGGTAAGACCGAGGTTTATTTGCGTGCGATCGATCGGGTGTTGTCCCGCGATCCACTGGCCCAGGCGCTGCTCCTCGTACCCGAGATTGCACTGACGCCTCAGTTCGTGCGGACCCTGCAGGTCCGGTTTCCCGCCTGGCCTCCCGCGGTTCTCCACAGTGCACTCCCTGAGGCCGAGCGCTCATCGGCCTGGGTCGCAGCGCACGAGGGCCGCGCGCGTCTGGTGGTCGGAACCCGGCTCGCGGTGCTCGCGCCCTTGGCGCACTGCGCGCTGATTGTGGTGGATGAAGAGCACGATCCATCGTATCGCCAGCAAGAGGGCGCGCGGTGGTCAGGGCGTGATCTGGCGGTCGCGCGAGGACGGATCGAGCAGATTCCGGTGTTGTTGGGCAGCGCCACCCCATCGCTCGAGACTTGGCATAACGCCGCCACTGGGCGCTATCACCGGGTGGATCTACCGCGCCGCGCGGTCGCTCAGTCGATTCTGCCGGCGGTTCGCCTCATCGACATGGCGCGGATAAGGGCAGACGAGGGCCTGGCGCCCCAAGCGGTGGCCGCGATTGAGGCACGGCTCCTGCGCGGGGAGCAGTCGCTGATCTTTTTGAATCGGCGTGGGTATGCGCCCGTATTGGCCTGTCAGTCCTGCGCCTGGGTATCAAATTGCCCGAATTGTTCGGTGACGCTGGCTTTACATGCTCGGGCGGACTCGGCAACGCGCGGCTGGCAATTGATCTGCCATCACTGCGGGCATTCGGATGCGGTGCCGCGGTCTTGCCCCGCTTGTGGTGAGATTGACCTGGCGCCTCTGGGTCGTGGCACGCAGCGACTCGAGGAGAGCATTGCAGCTCGCTTTGCAACCGCACGCATCGTGCGCATCGACCGCGACACGACGCGCCGTCGCGGCTCGACGGAGGCGTTGCTGGCGACCGTTCGCACGGGTGAGGTCGATATTCTGGTCGGAACTCAAATGATGGCCAAGGGGCATGATTTTCCGCGCCTGACCCTGGTCGTGGTCCTGGGTGCCGATAGTGGCCTGCATTCGCATGATTTTCGGGCACCCGAGCGCTTGTTTGCCACGCTGCTTCAGGTCGCGGGTCGGGCCGGTCGGGCCGAACATCCTGGGGAGGTCCTGATCCAGACGCGTTGGCCTGCGCATCCCTTGTTTGCCGCGCTGCGGGCGCAGGACTATCCGTCCTTTGCCCGGGAGGAGTTGCATCAACGCGAGGCGGCCCATCTGCCGCCTTTCGCGCACCAGGCCTTGTTATGTGCCGATGCAACCGCGGCTACGACCGCATTGGAATTTCTGGCCTTGGCCAAAACGGTCCTGTTGCCTTGTGGGTCGGGCGGGGGCGCGGCTGCAAATGGCTTGGGCGCCGCGGCGATCCGGATTGCTGAGCCGGTACCGATGCCCATGGCTCGGCTGGCTGGGCGTGAACGCGCTCAATTGCTTCTTGAATCGTCATCGCGACCGACTCTCCAGGCCCTGTTGGGTCGGAGTTTGCCCGCCTTGAGGGCCTTGGGGAGCGCGAATTCGAAGGTGCACTGGCATTTGGAAGTCGATCCCCTTGCGATCTAAGCACGCAATGCGGGGCTTGTACCGATGACCTCCGCCTCCTTGAATCCGGCTCAGCGTGAAGCCGTACGTCATCTTGAGACGCCTTGCCTGGTGCTGGCGGGCGCTGGCAGCGGGAAGACCCGAGTGATCGCCAGCAAACTGGCCTACTTGATTGACGAGTGTGGCGTGGCGGCGCCCTCGATCGCGGCGATCACCTTTACCAACAAGGCGGCGCGCGAGATGTTGGAGCGTGCCCGTACCCTCGTCCAGACCCCCATTGAGGGGCGGCGCAAGCCACTGATCTCGACGTTCCATGCGCTGGGCGTGCATTTTTTGCGCACGGAAGCGCAGGCAGCGGCCCTGAAGCCGGGCTTTTCGATTTTTGCCGCCGATGATTCCCTGGGTGTGATTACCCAAGCGCTCGGGACGACCGATCGGGTTTTGGCGCGTGCGGTCCAGTCGCAGATTTCGCTCTGGAAGAATGGACTGATCGAGCCCGATGACGCGGTGGCAAGAAGCACCGGGGATCGCGATCAGGCAGCCGCCCGAGCCTATCGGGAATATGCCGCGACGCTTTCAGCCTATCAGGCGGTCGACTTTGATGACCTGATTCGGCTGCCGGTGCGGATTTTGGAGCGCGACCTTGAGGTCCGCGAGCGCTGGCAGAGACGGCTTCGCTACCTGTTAATCGACGAAGTCCAGGACACCAATGCGGCCCAGTACGCCTGGTTACGGCTCTTGGCGGGTCCGCTCACGCACTTTACCGCCGTGGGGGACGACGACCAGTCGATCTATGGGTGGCGGGGTGCGACGCTCGATAATCTGCAGCGGCTGGGAACGGATTATCCGACCCTTAAGGTGATCAAGCTCGAGCAGAACTATCGGTCGTGTCAGCACATCCTGAATGCCGCCAACCAGGTCATCCGCGCCAATCCAAAGTTGTTTGAGAAGACCCTTTGGTCCGAGCTTGGGCCAGGTGATCCGGTGATGGTGAGTGCTTGTGAAGATGACGAGGAGGAGGCCGAACGGATCGCGGTGCGGATTTCCGCGATGAAATTTGAGCGCCGCGCGCGGTTCGCCGATTTTGCCGTGCTATATCGGTCAAACCAGCAGGCAAGACTTCTCGAGCAGGCGTTGCGTAAGCAGCACATCCCCTACACCGTGACCGGTGGGACTTCCTTTTTTGAGCGAACGGAGGTCCGAGATCTGGCGGCCTATCTGCGCCTACTGGTCAATGGTGACGATGACCCCGCGTTCATTCGCGCTGTGACGACCCCGCGCCGCGGCATTGGCGCGGCTACGCTGGAGACCTTGGGGGCGTTGGCGGGCGAGCGCCAGTGTTCCCTGCTGGCTGCGCTCTTTGAGACGGCGGCCGAGTCCAGGCTGGCATCCCGCCAACTCGCCCCTTTGCGCGAGTTTGGCGCGTTCATCCACCGATTTGCCTGGCGCGCGGAGCGCGAGACCGCGGCGGTGGTGATTGACGATCTGCTGGCGGCGATCGCGTATCGGGACTGGTTGTTTGATAACGAGCCGGACCGCCAGGCCTCACAGCGCTGGCAACATGTTTGTGAATTCGTGGACTGGATCAAACGTCGGGCCGAAGAGGATGGACGTAACCTGTTGGAGATGGCGCAACTGATGGCCTTGGCTTCTCGGCTCGAAGGACGCGAGGACGATTCGGATGCGGTGCGTCTGTCAACCCTGCATGCTGCCAAAGGTCTCGAGTGGCCGCACGTGTTTTTGGCGGGTGTCGAGGAGGGTTTATTGCCCTCGAGCGTCGGCCTCGAGGACGATGCGGCGGATGCCACCGCTCGGTTCGAAGAGGAGCGACGTTTGATGTACGTCGGGATCACTCGCGCGCAACGCTCCTTGCAGGTGTCCTGGTGCCGTCAACGGAGTCGGGGACGTGAACGTGCGGCGGAACGCGAACCTTCGCGATTTATTGCCGAGATGGGTCTGGACCGAGCGTTTGAAAAAATGCCCGACCTGTCGCCTGAGCAGAAGGCCCAGACCCCTCAGGAACGCATTGCGGCCTTGCAGGCCTTGTTGCGCAAGTCCTAGCCTATTTGGCTTTGCCGGCGATTTTACTTGGCCGGCTCTTCAAACTTGGCGCCACCGGCATTGGCCATGTGCACCACGGCCCGGCCCACTTCCACGTCCGAGTATTCGCCGCCGCCCTGAGCCGACATCACGCCCTTGCCCTTCAGCGCCGAGTTGAGCAAGCCAGGATAGCCCTGCCCGATCCGCGGCCCCCAGGCGGTGGCATCGCCGAACTTGGGCGCGCCAGCGGCACCGACGCCGTGGCAGGCGACGCATTGAGCGTTGTAGACCTCGAGGCCGGTTCGCAGAATCTGGGGTGCCGAGGCGTCCTTGATCTCAAACCGAGCGACCGGTCGGATCCGCGCTTCAATCGACTGGGTGGACATGACGTCGCTGCCCGCGTTGGGCTTCTTGCCGGAGGTGACGTAGCCCGCTAGCAGGACGATGACGATCACTGGGACGATGAAAGCCAGCACGATCACTTTGATCAGCTGCTGGGGCGTTTTAATCAGCGGCTCGGCCGCCTCATCGTCGGCGTGACCTTGATGATCGTTGGTTTTGTTGCTCATCGCGCGGCTCGTGGGGGTTGATCAGGCAGAAGTCGGTCTACGGATCGGAGGAATTTCTCGCGAATGATACCCACGGATGCGAATTCGGTCACGCGACCGATGGACGCGAACGCGTGGACGCTCCCGATTCGACCGAGTATCATCGCAGGTTGTTTGGACCCGCGCCTGTAGCTCAGTGGATAGAGTACTGGCCTCCGAAGCCAGGGGTCGCTGGTTCGATCCCAGCCAGGCGCGCCAACGGGATTGGCCTACACGAAGTCGCTTTAATCGACGGCTGGCCGCTGATTGTGCTCAGCGAACATGCTTATTGACCCAAGGGCCTCGCGGGTTCCAGCAGCGCTTGGGCTTGTAGACGGGACTCGATGTCTGTGACCGAGAGCTTTGTGAGGTCCTTGGCAATGGTGTGGGCGAGGCGCTTCGTGACTTGCGGGGAGAGCTGTGCCCGGACTCGCCCGAGGAACCGCGGGGCTGCAATCAGAATCAGATGTTCATACGCCCCTTCGCGGCGGGCGCCTTCCAGGCGTTGAGCCAACTGTCGGGCAAACTGTGCTTCGAGTTTGTCGTCCGTACTCGTGCGGGGCTCGGCGCTATGGCCGGAGCCGTGAATCGTGCCGTGGTGACCCGGCGATCCGCTGCCTGCAATCCCGGCGCTGCCATAGTGACCTTTTGCATCGGCATGCCGATCATGATCATCGAGCCGGCTCTGGGGTTGCATCAGATCTTCAAGCTCCTGCAGGGGCTGGTCTGAGCGGGAGAGAAAGATCCGCGCGCGGGTGTCATCGGCCACCGCGATCCAGGTGGTATGTGAACGGGGGGTTTGCATCGGGGTCTGCATATCGGGTTCTCCTGGATCAACGCTTCGCGCTCGGGCTTGCAGGTAAGCATCTGCGGTGCCCACGGGCCGGAGTGGATTGCTGAGGGGATTTAGACTGTCAGGCTAATGAGCTAGGTCAATAATCTGGTTGACCTGCGGTTTGCTTGAACGGAGTTTTCCTCGATGACCTCCCCTGATTCCCTGGTGATTCCGTCCCCGCACTTGGGGCCCACCGCGCGGCCCCAAGTGCGGTCCACCATGCGCTCTACGACCCCGTACAGCGAAGTCGGCCGACGCATTGACGCCCTGGTGCGCACGGCTAATGTCCCGGTCGTGCGCGCGTCCAGTGTGCTTTTCGAGTCGCTGGCCGAAGTGGACCAGGCCCTTCAGGACACGGCCCGCGGCGTACGCTACGCGACCACGTATGGCACGGGCGGGGTGCCGACCACAATGGCACTGATGGATGCAGTGGCTGAACTCGAGGGCTGGGGCGCAGCCCCGGCCGCGGATCGGGCAGGTCCGGGAACGCGCGCAGCGCTGGTGCCTTCGGGGCTGGCGGCGATCGCTCTGGCGGTGCTGGCCTTCGCGGCAAGCGGAGATCATGTGCTGATGCCCGACAGCGTTTACGGCCCGGGGCGGGCCCTGGCCCAAGGGCAACTGGCGCGCGCCGGAATCGAGATCACGTTTTATGATCCGCGAATCGATCCGGCGGGCCTGGCGCAGCTGATGCGTCCGCAAACGCGCATCGTCTACCTCGAGAGCCCCGGAAGTTATACCTTCGAAATTCAGGACGTTGCGGGCCTTGCCGCAACGGCGCGCGAGCACGGCGCACTTTCGATGATCGATAACGCATGGGGCAGCCCGCTGCACTTTCATCCGTTCGAGCACGGTGTCGACGTGTCGATTGTCCCGCTGACCAAGTACTGGGGCGGTCACGCCGACGTGCTGATGGGCGCGGTCGTGGTCACCGACGAACTTTGGCCCACTGTCTGGCGCACGGTGCGCGGTCTTGGGCTGTGTGTGTCCAGCGATGATGCCTGGTTGATCTTGCGCGGGCTCCGAACCCTCCCGCAGCGGGTGGCGCAGCATGAAGTGTCCGCGATTGCGGTGGCGCAATGGTTGCAGCGCCAAGAGGGCGTCGTTCGGGTGCTGCACCCTGCCCTTCCCGATCATCCGGATCATGCGCGCTGGCGGCGGGATTTTTCCGGCAGCTGTGGTCTGTTTTCAGTCGAACTCGAGCGCGGGCTGGAGGGGCAAGTGGCCGCCCTAGTCGAGGGCCGCCGCCATTTCGGGATCGGCTATTCGTGGGGAGGTTTCGAGAGCCTGATCATGCCGGCTCGCCTGCACGGCCTGCGGACCATTGAGCCCTGGGCAGGTGGGCCGTTGGTCCGTCTGCACATCGGCCTCGAATCGGTCGCGGATCTCCTGGAGGATCTCGAGCAAGGTTTTCGGGCCATGGGGAGCGCCCCCCGGTAGAATCCTCGTATGTTATCCGAGCACCGATTGCAAATTGCCGCCCGCTTGGCCGCGGCCGTCGCGCCCCTCGCGGCCGAGGCGGGGTTTGCGCCGCCTCTGATCACGCTCGAGCGACCCAAGCAGGTCAGCCATGGTGATTTGGCCTGCAGCATTGCGTTGCAACTGGCAAAGCCGCTCGGGCGCCCCCCTCGAGAAGTGGCGCAGGCTCTGGTTCACGCCCTGAATCAGGATCCGTTGGCGGGACCTTTAGTGGCCGGGGCAGAGATTGCCGGGCCGGGTTTCATCAATTTGCGTGTGACTCCAGCCGTGCGAACCGCCGCGGTAACCAGGGTACTGAGCGAAGGTGCGGATTTTGGCCGCAGCCAGCGGGGCGCCGGTCAGCAGTTGTTGATTGAGTTTGTCTCGGCCAATCCAACTGGACCGCTCCATGTGGGTCATGGCCGTCAGGGCGCGCTCGGGGATGTGCTGGCGGCGCTCCTGGAAGCCGATGGCTGGGCGGTCTCGAGGGAGTTTTACTACAACGATGCGGGCAACCAGATCCAGAATTTGGCGCTCTCCGTTCAGGCCCGAGCGCGGGGCGTCGCGCCCGATTCGGAGGGCTTCCCCGAAGACGGTTACCGCGGGGAATACATTGCCGAGATTGCACAGCGTTTCCTCGCTCGAGATTCAGTGGCGGCGCGCGATGTTGCTGCCCTGGTGGCCAGTGGTGATGTGGACGATCTGGATGCGATTCGACGATTTGCGGTGGCCTGCCTGCGCCACGAGCAGGACCTGGATCTGCAGGCGTTTGGGATCCGATTCGATCGCTACTACCTGGAAAGTTCGCTCTATACCGAGGGGCGGGTGGCGGGCGTGGTGGATGCGTTGGTTCGGGCTGGACATGCCTACGAAGCCGATGGCGCATTGTGGCTACGCTCGACGACTTGGGGCGATGATAAAGACCGCGTGATGCGAAAGTCTGATGGCACCTTTACTTACTTTGTGCCCGATGTTGCTTATCACCAGACCAAGTGGGCGCGCGGCTTCGCGCGCGCGATTAATGTTCAGGGCAGCGATCATCATGGCACGATCACTCGGGTGCGCGCCGGCCTACAGGCCCTCGGGCTTGGAATCCCGCAGGATTGGCCGGATTATGTGTTGCACCAGATGGTCACGGTCATGCGTGGGGGCGAAGAGGTCAAAATCAGCAAGCGCGCGGGTGGATATGTGACGCTTCGCGATCTGATTGACTGGTCCGGTGCGACCCTCGAGAGCGGTCGGGATGCCGTTCGATTTTTCTTGATCTCTCGTAAGGCCGACGCAGAATTTGCTTTTGATATTGACTTGGCCCGCTCCCAGAGTGACGAAAATCCGGTGTACTACGTGCAGTATGCGCACGCCAGAATCTGTTCGGTGCTCGCGCAGCGCAACCCAAGCCCGAGCACCGATCAAGGTGCTAACCCAGTCGCTGAATTTTCGGCGGACCCAGCGGCTGACCTGACGTGCCTGAGCACTCCGGTTGAAATTGCCTTGATGGCGCGTCTGGCGGAATGGCCCGACACGGTCCGGGGCGCAGTCGACGAGCTGGCGCCGCACCTGTTGGCCTACTATTTGCGGGATCTCGCGGCTGACTTTCACAGCTTTTATAATGCGCAACGCGTTTTGGTCGATGACGCGGGCCTGCGCACAGCACGGCTCGCGCTGCTTGCGGCCACCCGACAGGTCTTGCGTAATGGGTTGGCATTGATTGGGGTTTCTGCGCCCCAGAGGATGTGAGGATGCGCGTCGGGATCGCCCGTCGTCCGATCCGGGGCCTGACCCGTCGTAGCCGTGGAGGGACCTTTGCTGGTCTGCTTGCGGGGATTCTGATTGGA
Source organism: Betaproteobacteria bacterium (assembly GCA_009925965.1). Classification (GTDB taxonomy): domain Bacteria; phylum Pseudomonadota; class Gammaproteobacteria; order Burkholderiales; family Burkholderiaceae_E; genus RFPW01. The sequence goes on along the minus strand of RFPW01000014.1, from coordinate 2,186 downwards.
CTCGGCACTGCACTTTCTGTTGCGATCTTTGTGACTAAAGCGCCAGTTCCTTTTTTGAATAAGGCCACCCGAGCACCGGAGCGGGCGCTCGATCCGAAGACGCCCGAGACGGCCCCCGATCCGAACAAGCCGCTGTTTTCTCGCAACCGGGCCGATCCGTCCGCACCAGCGGCCCCAGAGCCCTCGATTCTTTTTCCGGGGCCTGACCGGAATGCGCCTACGTCTGCCGAACGTCAGGCATCCGACTCCGAGGTCGAGACGGCCCCTCCTTCCAGCGCTTCATCCGGCCCTTCATCCGGCCAGCCTGCCCGTTCGCCTGCCAGTGGCGCCAGCACACCCCAGATGCCGCCGACGGTATTGGCCCCGGCCGCACAAGCCCCAAGCCCCGCAGCGAACGCGCCTGCTCGCGCGCCGGCCTCGGCCCAGGGCGTCATTGCAATGCCACCGTCTGTGGCCCCTGCGACAGCGTCGGCCCCCGCCCAAGCCGCAGCGCCCGCGCCCGGCGCAAGCGGATCGAGCGGGGCGCCAGGAACCAGCGCCGCAAGTGGGGAGGGATATGTCTTGCAAGCCGGAGCATTTCGCACGGTGGAAGATGCCGAGGCCATGCGGGGGCGGCTCGCGTTGCTGGGCTTTGAGGCACGGGTCATTGGTTCCGAGGTAAACGGCTTTGCGGTGCAACGGGTTCGTATCGGCCCATTTGCCCGGATGGACGATATGACACGTGCCCGCACCAAGCTCACGGAGAGCGGTATCGAGGTGTCCGTGGTGCGGGTTCGTTAGTACGCGAATACGGGGTTCGAGGGCGAAAGTCGCTCTGGTTGAATTTTGCAGAGGATGAAGATGCTGGTTTATCAATATTCTCGACGTGACTGGCTAGGCGCCACGCTGGTTGGTGCGGCCTTGGGCGGCCTCCCAAGTTTTCCGGTTCGTGCGCATGTCCCGGTCGACGGTGTCGATTTCAAAACGCTTGCGCGGCCCCAGCCGGTCGAGGCCCCAGCGGGCAAGGTCGAGGTGATCGAATTCTTTGGTTATTGGTGTCCGCATTGCCATGCGCTCGAGCCAGAGCTGATGGCGTGGCGGGCGAAACAATCTGCCGATGTCGTTTTTCGGAAGTTACCGGTTGCCTTTCGTCCGAATCAGGCGCCCTTTCAGCATGCATTTTTTGCACTCGACACCCTCGGTAAGGCGGACGCTACGGCACCCGCTATTTTTGCGGCGATTCATGTCGAGCGTAAGCCGATCGAGACGATCGAGGACCTCGCCGAGGTCGTGTCGAAGGCTGGGGTTGATCGGGCGCGTTTTCTCGAACTGGCAGCTTCATTTGCCGTTCAGGCTAAGTCGCGGCGCGTGATGCAGGCGGCCGAAGCGTTTGCCATTGATGGGGTTCCCTGTCTGGGTGTCGCCGGGAAGTGGACCACCTCGCCAACCTTGGCGGGCAGTCGCGAGAAGGCGCTCCACGTGTTGGATGACTTAATTGCCCGCGAGCGCGCCGCCCGACGTTAGGCGCGCCCGTCCGCATCGGAGCGCTCTGCTGCTGAGCGTCTTGCTTGGAGGGGTGTTGTTGCTGAGCGGGGGGTGTGCGAGTCGCGGGCGCCCAGACCCGCGGGCCGATGGGCCGCCGGAGATCAGCCGGGCTGCACTCGACGCAGTCCCCGACGCGGTGCCCCGCAGCGAGCCCGTGATGCCGTGGACGATCCGGCCCTACGAAGCCTTTGGTCGCCGATACGAACCGATGACAAGCCGGGCGCCTTATCGCGCGCTGGGCATTGCCAGTTGGTACGGGCGTCGGTATCACGGTCAAAAGACTGCGAGCGGTGAGCTCTATGACATGTATGCGATGACGGCGGCGCATCCGGTTTTGCCGATTCCGAGCTATGCCCGCGTCACGGCGACGCGTTCGGGGCGCTCGGTCGTCGTTCGAGTTAACGACCGGGGTCCGTTTGTGAATGACCGACTGATCGATTTGAGTTACGTTGCGGCGCATCGGCTCGGTCTGATTGAGACGGGAACCGGCGAGGTTCAGGTCGAGGTAATTCTTCCGGGGGTGTTGGACCGCTGGTTTCGTTGACCTTGGTTTTGTCGACGTTGGTTTGTTTTAAACCTGGCCCTTGATTTCAAGCAGGCGCCGGTACAAGGCTTGACGGGACTGTCCGAGTGCCTGGGCTGCCACCCGGGCCGCGGCCGCG
>RFPW01000130.1 GCA_009925965.1 Betaproteobacteria bacterium | reverse complement strand
GTCTCTTACAAAAGAGTAAGCTGGATTAAGTCTTGGTTAATGATGGGGCTTCAAGACCACCTGCATGGGCAAGTATTTAATAGTTAGCGCTTTTTCTTTTTTTGTGTGAAGACCTTTTTAAAAGTGCGTTGAGCTGATCCACTGTTGCGCTTTTAAGTGACGCGCCTACACCGTGTAAATATTTGGCAACTCTTCTTTTTTCAAAGATCACTGCTTCATCTAGTGGGGTGTCCCCCCGACTTAAGCATTGCAAGGATGATGGGTCCTTCTTAGCGATAGATTGCACAACTTCTAGCATTCCATAACGACAGGCAAGCGTTATAACATAAGCATTGTGCATGTCTGAATAAGGGTTGAAATTTTTCATCTGTGCAGAATTGATAAATTGCACAATTTTTCGCTTAGTCAGGCCAAGCGCTTTGGCTGAACTCGCGCGGATGGTGCCGCTGCGGCTCAACCCGGTTCGCAAGAGTGCCGCCGAATTTAATGCGGCGTTGGCGCAGAGCTACTCAGGTTCGGGCGGGACCGCTGCCGCAGTGGCCGAAGAGGTCGAAAGCGATCTCGATCTTTCGCGCCTGTTGCAGGACATCCCGGAAATCGAAGATCTGCTTGAGGCTGAAGATGACGCTCCGGTGATCCGAATGATCAATGCGCTGCTGACGCAGGCGGCGCGTGATGGCGCAAGTGACATCCATATCGAGCCGTTCGAATCGTTTTCATTGGTGCGGTTTCGCGTCGATGGCACGCTGCGCGATGTGGTTCGGCCCAAGCGCGCGCTGCATGCCGCGCTGGTCAGTCGGATCAAGATCATGGCCCAGCTCGATATTGCCGAAAAGCGCTTGCCACAGGACGGTCGCATCACATTACGGGTGGGTGGACGTCCCATGGATGTCCGGGTCTCGACGCTCCCGACAGGTCATGGCGAGCGGGCGGTCTTGAGGCTTTTGGACAAGGAGGCTGGGCGGCTCGATTTGTCGCGCCTGGGGATGAGCGATATCACCCTGGGTTCATTCGACCGCCTTTCCCACCAACCTCACGGGATTGTATTGGTCACTGGCCCGACCGGTTCGGGCAAGACAACGACGCTCTACGCGGCCATGGGCCGGCTGGATGCAACGACGACCAATGTGATGACCGTGGAAGATCCGATCGAGTATGACCTCGAGGGGGTTGGTCAGACGCAGGTCAATCCACGGATTGAGATGACATTTGCCAAGGCGCTGCGATCGATTCTGCGCCAGGACCCCGATGTCATCATGATCGGTGAAATTCGCGACCTGGAGACCGCTCAGATTGCAGTGCAGGCCAGCCTGACCGGGCACCTCGTGCTGGCCACGCTCCACACCAACGATGCTGTCAGTGCGATCACCCGTCTCATCGATATGGGGGTTGAGCCCTTCCTGCTGTCATCGAGCCTACTGGGTGTCTGTGCTCAGCGCCTCGTGCGCAGGCTTTGTATGAATTGCCGTGAGTCTGATCCGTTGATCACAGGCAATTGGCGGGCTGTGGGGTGTCCCGCCTGCGCTCGTACCGGATTTCAGGGCCGAACCGGGATTTACGAACTGCTGATTGTTGACGACCTGATTCGAAGTCAGATTCACGAGCGGGCGGCCGAAGCGAAGATTCGCCAAGTCGCCTTGGCGGCGGGAATGCTGACGATGCGCGACGACGGGCAACGCTGGGTCAATCAGGGCATCACCTCGCTCGACGAAGTGATCCGTGTGACCCGCGATTAAGCCCCCAACCATCAAGCTGACAAATGGCAGCATTTCGCTTTGAGGCGGCCAGTGCGACGGGTCGGGTAGAGTCGGGCTTACTCGAAGCCGATAGTGCGCGAGCCGCTCGTTCGATCCTTCGCGAGCGCGGCTTGGCCCCTCTGGTAGTGGAGGCTGTCGCCGTAGCAGTGGATCACACCACGACCTCGCGCTGGGCAGGGCGCCTGAGTCAGGCCGATCTCGCGCTGGTCACGCGCCAGCTCGCCGGGCTACTCAGTGCCCGTCTGCCGCTCGAGCAGGCACTCAATGCGGTGATCGAGCAGGCTGAAAATCAACGGGTGCGCGATCGTTTTGCGGCCGTTCGAAGCGAGGTTGTGGCGGGTCACGGGATTGCGTCGGCGCTGGGACGTTTCCCAAGAGATTTTCCGGAGGTCTATCGGGCATTGGTCGCCGCGGGTGAACAATCGGGCGATCTCGCCGTGGTCATGACCCGTTTGGCGGATTGGGTCGAATCTCGCAGCGCGCTCGCGTCTAGAGTGAAGATGGCCTTTCTCTATCCAGGCATCGTCACGGCGGTTGCGCTGTTGGTCATCGTGGGCTTGTTGACCTATGTGGTACCTCAGGTCGTCGGTGTCTTTGCGCAAACTCGTCAGAAATTGCCTCTGCTGACGGTCATGTTGATTGCCACCAGCGATTTCCTGCGCGCCTGGTGGTGGTTGCTAGCCGTCGCCCTGGGGGCCGCGGTGGTGGCGGGGCGCGCCATGCTGGCGCAACCGGCGGTGCGGATGATCTGGGATGCTCGACTACTCGAACTTCCCATTGTCGGGCGACTTGTCCGTGGCCTCGATACCGCTCGATTCGCCAGTACGATCGCGATCCTCGCAGCCGGGGGCGTTCCGCTCCTGCGGGCCCTTGAGGCCGGGGCGCAAACCCTGGGTAACCGCGCGCTCCGGGTCAATGTCGATGATGCGATCAGTCGTGTCCGCGAGGGGGCGACCCTATCGAGATCCCTGGCCGTTCAGGGCAGATTCCCGCCCATGTTGGTGCATCTGATCGCGAGCGGCGAAGCGACTGGCGAACTCCCTGCGATGCTTGAACGCGCGGCTGCGCTGCAGGCCCAGGAGGTCGAGCGTCGTACCATGACATTGACAGGACTGCTGGAGCCCTTGCTGATCCTCGCGATGGGCGGCATTGTGCTCGTTATCGTGTTGGCGGTTCTGATGCCAATCATTGAAATCAATCAATTGGTGCGTTGAGATGGCCTGGCTTGAAGTTGCGCTGCTTTTCTTCCTGATTTTTATCAATGGTCTGTTTGCGATGACGGAAATCGCACTGGTCACTGCGCGTCGGTCGAGGCTGCAGCGCCACGTGGATGAAGGCGATCGCTCGGCCGCAGCGGCCGTCCGTCTTGGTGAGGACCCAACCCGGTTTTTGTCGACAGTACAAATCGGTATTACATCGATCGGGATCCTGAACGGGATTGTCGGTGAAATGGTCCTGGCTCAGCCCCTCGCGCTCTGGCTTGAATCCCAATACGAATTTAAGGAGGGCACCGCAGGGCTGCTGGCCACCGGTCTGGTCGTCGTAGTCGTGACCTATGTGTCGATCGTTTTGGGGGAATTGGTTCCGAAGCGCCTTGGCCAGATTCATCCCGAGGCGATTGCCCGCGCGGTCGCGCGTCCCATGCTTTGGTTGGCTGCAGCCACCCGGCCCTTTGGACGGCTGCTGACTGGGTCCACTGAGCTGGTCCTCGGATTGTTCGGGGTGAACGCGCGCGGGATGCCCGCCGTGACGCAGGAGGAGATCGATGCGCTGCTCGCCGAGGGCTCTGAATCGGGTGCGATTGAGGCCCAGGAACATGCTATGGTGCGCAACGTGTTTCGTCTCGATGACCGTCAAATCGGGTCCTTGATGGTGCCGCGCGGCGACGTGGTTGTGCTCGATCGGTTGGTGCCGACCGAAGAAAATCTGCGGCGGCTTGAGGCATCGGAGCACTCCCGTTTTCCGGTCGTGCGTGGCGGGCTCCATGATGTGGTTGGCGTGGTTGCAGCGCGGGCGCTCTTGGGCGCAACGCTACGCGGCGAACCTCTGGATCTGGCGCGAGAAGGCCTCCTCCAACCGCCGGTCTTTGTACCCGAAAGTCTTACCGGAATGGAATTGCTTGAGAACTTCCGTTCGTCTGGGGTTCAGCTTGCCTTCGTGATCGATGAGTACGGCGAGGTCCTCGGGATCGTGACCTTGCAGGACGTTATGGAAGCGATTACGGGCGAATTCAAGCCCCGTCACGCCGAAGACGCCTGGGCGGTACAGCGAACGGATGGGAGTTGGCTGCTCGATGGTCTGATTCCGGTTCCGGAACTGAAAGACCGGCTCGGACTCCGTTCGGTGCCCGAGGAGGATAAGGGTCGTTTCCATACCCTGTCCGGCATGATGATGCTGATGCTCGGACGCTTGCCCGGCGTCACGGATCGGGTGGTCTGGGAAGACTGGTCGTTCGAAATTGTCGATATGGATGCCAAGCGCATTGATAAAGTGCTGGCGGTATCGATCGGTAAACCGGAGGCGGTTGATGCGCTGGATGCTTCGGTCATGATGCCGCCAGTTGCCTGACGGATTTCCTTAGACCGTATCGGTCCGTTAAAGCGAAACGGCCCCCGCATAGCCCGTCAGTTCAAGATAACCCCGGCCGATTTCAGGGGCCTCGGGATGATCGCCCTCGACCAGGCGAACGGCGCCTTCCCAGTAATAGCCTCCCGTGCTCGCACGGGCATCGACTTCTTGATCGTCGAGCAGCGGGATCAAGCGAAGAATCCGTTCTGTTTTCGAAGTCTGATCGCGCAACCGTAGCCGTATCGATACCGGCCAGTCGGCTCCACTTCGGATTGATCGCCAGATACGCAGGGGTTCGAACAGAACGTCGGTTGCCGATTGGGTCGATCCCGGCTGCGATTTTTCTGGTCGTCCCTGCGGATCCCGCCATGCGACATGCCGCCATCGCGTGTTGCCCTGGGTATCGCGGATTCGAAACGCCGTGAGCGAACCGCCATCATGCAGATTGATTCCCACCCAGTCCCATCCGACAGCACCCGTTTCGAGAAGCGTGCTTGACCATTCATGATCAAGCCAGGCCCGACCGGTGACCGACTGAGCCTGCGACCGTACGCGTATCTCACCGCTGACCTGGAGTTGCGGGCGGCTGTAGTAAAAGCTCGCTTGCTCCGGGTTCGGCCCCTTCGCGGAAACGCCGTTATTGCCCTGAAGCAGAGGCTCCCCCGGCGCCTTGAACGCGAGCTCTAGTTCGAAGGTTTGGCTTCGGATTTGGGCCCGATAGTGGTCATCAGTGGTCCGGACCAGTTTCCAGGGACCGATCTGAACCTGAGTGTCGTGAACAGCAGCTTGCGCAAGTCCGAAACCACTCCGCGCGGCGCGTTGATCATGAAGCAGACGCCCTTCCTCGGGCAGTGCAAGGGCTGCATGCGCAAACAGGAGCTGGGTGGGTGCAAAGCGGCTGGGATTTGCCTCGGGGTGGCGGGTTCGGGCTCTGAAAAAAGTGATCTGTACCCCACATGGGGGTGCATCCCGGCGCTCGAGCCAACCGGTCAGGTACCACCACTCCGTTCTGAAACCGGGATGGGCACCATGGTCATCGGGGAACTGAAGGCGGCGCGGCCTCACCGCTTCAAATTCGCTCGCCTGATTCTCCATGTTGCCCCGAGCCAAGACCAAGGCAGGCGGGGTACCCCCGATCAGCGCTGCGGTCTGTAATGAACGCTCAAGAAACGAGCGCCGCAGGGCTTTGGCCCCCAGAGGAGTTGAGCTCACCAGTCCTCCCGCACGGCATTCGAAGGGGATTCAGCCAGTGCCTGTCTCGTGGCAAGCCTTGCAGCCAAGACTGCCGCACCAATCAACGTGAGTCCGGTGGCTAACAGGAGTCCCCAGGGGACGGACCAGTTCATGGTCCAGTGAAAGGACTGCGGATTGACCTGAAAAACCAGGATGGCGGCGATGGCAGCGCCCACGCAGCCGCCCCAGATGACGCCGAGGGTGGCGATCGTGAGCGCTTCGATCGTGATCTGCTGGCGCAATTGGCTACGGGTTGCACCCAAGTGCCTGAGAATGCCGAATTCGCGCCTGCGAGCCAGCGATTGGCCGCCAAATGCTGCGGCGACTCCAAGGATTCCAACGCCAATAGCGGCGGCTTCAAGCGCGTAGGTCACCGCAAAGCTGCGGTCGAAAACGGTCAGTGACAGGGTCCGAATTTGGGCGGAGCTGCGAAGATCAAAACGAGCGTCGGCAGGCAGGACTGATTGAATGTTGGCACTCACCGAGTCGGCGTTTACACCCGGCTCAAGCCAGATTGCGGCATCACTGACCGAATCATCGGCCGTCAGGCGTCGGTAGTCTTCGGCCCGTATGACGATCGATCCGTGTTGGCGAGAATAATCCCGCCAGATTCCGGCGATAAAGAAGGTGGATGCCCCGTCCAGCGGCAACACCATTTGCATGCCGGGGCGAAGGCCATCGCGGCGCGCCAGCGGCTCGGAAATCCAGATTGGAATCGATCCCGCGGGGTTCTTGATCGTAGGCCCTGTCATGGGCAGTCCAGATTCCGGGTGCTGGGGGTCAATCCGACGCGCGAGCAACGCAACCGCCGGGCGTTGCGGGTCGAGGATCAGTTCTCGGCTGCGCAAGAATTCAATCCGGGAGATGCCCTGGATTTTTTGTAACGTGGACT
>RFPW01000129.1 GCA_009925965.1 Betaproteobacteria bacterium | reverse complement strand
CCTGCGGCCGCCAGCATCGCAGCGGGTAATAGCCAAGCCACAGAAGCTGGCCCATCCTGCGGCGAGAGCAGGACTGCGACGTAGGCCCCGATTCCGAAAAAAGCCGCCTGTCCAAAACAAACTAGACCGGTCCCACCGACCAGGAGTTCAAGACTCAGGGCCACGATGGAAAAGATCATTACCTTTGTAATGAGATCAATGCCAAAACTGGCAGCCACCAGCGGATAGAGCGCCAGTGCCACGAAACTGGCAAGCACAAAAACCACCTTGGGTTTCATGCCTTAGCCCGCTTTGAAGAGACCATCGGGCTTCCACAGCAGAATCACTGCCATCAGGACATAGACCAGAACGCCGGCTGCCTGCGGCAGCAACACCTTCCCGAACGTATCGACAAAGCCGATCAACAGTGCGGCAAGCAGCGCACCCCGAATCGACCCGATGCCGCCGATCACCACGACCACAAAACAGATGATCAGGACTGAACCCCCCATGCCGGGATAGACGCTACTGACCGGAGCCGCCACCATCCCGGCGAATGCCGCAAGCGCCACGCCGGCCGCAAAGACCACCCGATAGAGGAACTGGATGTCAATGCCCAGGCTCTGCACCATCTCGCGATTCGCGCTACCGGCGCGGATCATCATGCCAAGACGTGTGCGTGTGAATACTAGATACATCCCAAGCGCGAGGACCATGCAAACGGCCGAGATGAAGATCCGATAGACCGGATAGGTCATCAAATCACCCAGGGGCAGCGTTCCCGAGAGAATTTCGGGCGCCTGCACACCGTGAACATCATCCCCAACCAGCAGACTGCGCAATTCCTCAAAAACCAGTATCAATCCATAGGTCATCAGCACTTGCTGAAGGTGCTCACGCTCGTACAAATAACTATAAAAAATCCATTCCAGTGCATAACCGAGCAGAATCGCCAACACGACACCGACCATCAGGACCGAAAAAAAACCGCCACCTAAAGTCGTTGCAACGATCGGCGACAACGCGAAGGCCATATACGCGCCGATCATGTAGAAGCTGCCATGCGCGAGGTTGATCACGCCCATGATGCCGAAGATCAGGGTCAAACCACTCGCCACCAAGAACAGAAGCAGGCCGTACTGCAGCGAGTTCAGGCACTGGATCAGAAATGTCGTCAAGCTCATTAAAGGAGACGACAGCCACGACCCGGATCTGCCAGCGCCTTACTGGCGGTCCCGATAATCTTGTTTTCTTTACCGATGACCTGACGCAGGTAAATGTCCTGAATCGGATTGTGGTTCTTACCGAGGGTGAACGGACCGCGTGGGCTGTCAAACTTCACTTTACTCAAGGCTTCTTCGAACTCCGCCTTTTTGCTGATGTCCCCTTTGACTGCGGTCAGACCAATTTTGAGCATCTGTGCGGCGTCATAGCCCTGCACAGCGTAGACATCGGGCTGCAACTTGTAGGTCTTGGCATAAGCCAGACGGAACGCATTATCCCGCGGGGTGTTCAGGCTGTCGGCGTAGTGCAGCGTTGTCAGGAGGCCCTCGGCCTCCCCGTTCAGTGCATCGAGCGTGCCATCGGTGAGGAAGCCTGGGCCATAGAGCGGGATCGTTTTCTTAAGCCCAGCCGCCGTGTAGTCCTTGAGAAACTTGACCGCGCCCCCACCGGCGAAGAACGTATAAACGGCATCGGGCTTGGTCGCAGCGATCTCGGTCAGCAGGGCCTGGAACTCCACGTTGGGGAATGGCAAGCTAAGTTCCTTGACGACTTTTCCACCCGATTTTTCAAAAGCCTCTTTGAAACCTCGCACCGTTTCATCACCGGTCGCGTACTTCCAGGTAATCGTCACCACCGACTTGTGACCCTTCTGGGCGACGACCTCACCCATCGCGTACGCCGGCTGCCAATTGCTGAAGCTGCTGCGAAATATGTTCTGCGCACACATGGGCCCGGTCACCGCGTCTGAACCGGCATTGGGAACGATCATCAAGGTGCCCGTATCTTTAGCCACCTTCGCCATCGCCATGGCAACACCGCTATGGACGGTTCCGATCACGACGTCGACATTATCGCGTTTGACCAGTTTGTTGATGTTGTCTGTTGCCTTTGACGGATCGCTTTCATCATCGACCGAGAAATATTCGATCTCGCGCCCGGCGAGCTTTCCACCCTGCTCGGTGACATACAGGCGAAAACCATTTTCAATCGCCAGGCCGAGGGACGCGAAGGTACCTGTGGCTGGCAACATCAGCCCGACCTTCAGTTTTCCGGTGGTCTGGGCGTCGACCATCGGGGCTGCCAGTGCCAGACTGCAGGCAAGGGCTAGTCTTATCTTGATTATATTCATTCAATATCTCCTAACGTTGTTGACTGGTCGCTATGATGCTGAAAAAAATGGTGGACCGCTTCAATCACCCGCTGTGTTTGGTCACGGTGGGGGGAATGCCGGCAATCAGGCAGTTCGATGAGTTCGGTTTGGGGCACCCGGCGTGCAATACCTCGAATCTGTTCGAGCGTACCGTACTCATCATTGAGACCCTGAATGGCCAGTAATGGGCACATGATGGCGGGTAGTTCGGACTCGATCGTCCAGCTCGCAAACGCCGGGTCCAACCACGCGTCATTCCAGCCCCAGAATGCTGAATCTGGATCCCGATGAAAGCGGACCAGGCGCTGGCGCAAACCAGATTCCAGGTAGGCCTTGCGTGCCCGGGCGATGCCCTTCAGGCACACCTCTTCAACCATGATGTGCGGCGCCAGAACGACTGTCGCGGCAACCTGCTGCGCAAATCGAGCGGCATATAACAACGCAATCGAGCCACCATCGCTATGACCTAGCAGACTAAGGTGCTCTTGCTGGGGAGCGACGCCAAGCGTCTCCAAGAGCGCTGGCAAGACTTCGTAAGCTTGCTGGTGCATGAAGTCGGTTCCCCAATGTTCATTTGGGGCGCGCGGACTTGATTGGCCATAGCCCGGGCGAGAGTAAATCAAACCTTGGCAATCCAGAGTGGCGCACAGTCGCGAGGGAAAGTCCTGCCACAGGGCGACCGAACCGAGTCCTTCGTGCAGGAACACCCACAGCGGCCGCCCAACGCGCTCCCGGCCGACCCACTGGTATTCAATCGACACGGTCTGGTTTCGCCAGCGGATATCAGCGAATTCAACCAATACAGAGGACGGGTCGAGATTCATCAGGGGATCGAATCGGTCTCGTACTAAATCGAGTGCTCAATCTCGTATTTAAGCCTGACGCCCGCGCTCCAGGGCACGCAAGCGAAAGCGCTGAATCTTGCCGGTCGCGGTCTTGGGCAATTCACCGACAAATTCGACCGAACGAGGGTACTTATGGGGTGCGAGCCGCTCTTTGACGAAAGCCTTAAGTTCGTCTTCGGTCACGGTTGTATCAGCACCAGCACCAGCACCCGCACTCGGTTTGAGAACGACAAAAGCCTTGCTCTTGGTCAAGCCCTGAGCATCTTCAGTACCAATCACGGCCGCCTCGAGCACGCTGGGATGCTGCGCGAGCGTCGCCTCGACTTCGAATGGACTGACATAGATGCCGCTGACTTTGATCATGTCATCGCTTCGGCCACCGTAGGTGTAACTGCCGTCTTCGTTTCGAACGTACTTGTCGCCGCTCTTGGTCCAGGCGCCCTGGAAGGTTTCCTGTGTCTTCTCCCGATTACCCCAGTAGAGCAGAGCCGCACTGGGCCCCTGAATGTAGAGATCCCCGAGCTCCCCGTCGGGCACGGGGGCACCATGTTCGTCGCGCAATTCAACCGAATACCCCGGCACTGGCCAGCCAGTCGTCCCGTAGCGCACGCGCTCTGGTCGGTTAGAGAGGAAAATGTGCAGCATCTCGGTCGACCCGATACCGTCCAGAATATCGACGCCAAAGTGACGCTTGAAGCGTTCTCCCAATTCAGCCGGGAGCGCCTCGCCGGCTGAGGAAACCAGACGAAGGTCGATCGCGTCCCGCGCGGGCAACTGCTCGCTTGCCAGGATGGCCGCAAATCCGGTCGGTGCTCCGAAGAAGACAGTCGGCCGGAAACCGCCGACCTCCCCGCGCCAGCGCTTGAAAATAGCCTCCGGCGTGGGGCGCTCGCCCATCAGGAGTGTGGTCGCACCCACACTGAGCGGAAAAGTCAGCGCGTTGCCTAGACCATAGGCGAAGAAGAGTTTGGCGGCCGAAAAACAGATGTCCCGCTCGGTGAGCTGCAGAACATTTCTGCCGTAGAGTTGTGCGGTCCAAAAGAGGTTGGCATGGGTGTGGACGGTACCTTTAGGGCGTCCGGTTGAACCCGAGGAATAGAGCCAGAATGAAGGATCATCCGCACCCGTGCTGGCGGGTCTGCTGGCTGGCGAATGCGCGTCGATCAGGGTCTCAAGGTCGATCACCAAAGGGCCGGTCGAGTTTGCAACTGGCTGCGACACGATGATGGTCTGCACCTCGTGACTCGCGCGACCCAGCGCGCCGGTGAGCGTTGGGAGCAGGGCACCTGAAACCAGCACCGCTTGCGCACGAGAATTTTCAAGCAGATATGCGCAGTCGTCGGCGGGCAGGAGCGTGTTCACGGCAACTGGAACCAGACCTGCGTAGAGCGCACCGAGAAAGCTGACTGGCCAGTCCAGACCATCCTGCATCAGGAGCAGAACCCGCTCTTCACGGCGCAGGCCCAGCGCCCGCAGTGCCTCAGCCAGCCGTCGAACCCGGGCTTCCAGTTCACCATAGGACAGCGTCCCAGAATCATCGACAAAGGCGGTTTTGCCCGGACGCTTCGCATTGCATTCCAGCAGGTACTGCCCGACATTGAATCGTTCGGGGGGACCCGAGAAGTCCGATTGCGCTTCCAGATTGGCTGGCTGGAGCGAAACAGATTCTGGCTGCGTCATGCGGAGTCTCCTCGGGTCAACGTGCGGCCGACTCTGACGGTCGGTTCGCGAACTCGGCAAGCTTAGGATAGTTACCAGCGATCCGAGCTACGGCTTGACTTGCCGCCCCCGAAAAGTGGCAGTATCTTGCCTGTTATCACCTTAAAAGCCGTGGAGTGCCATGTCAAGCACTATATTGCATGACGCGCCGAAACACCCGTTTCTTGCGGGCCTTGGCGAACGCATGCGCGCCCTTCGGGCTCGCCGCGGCATGACCCGCAAGGCGCTCGCCGTCGCGGCCCAGGTCTCGGAGCGCCACCTGGCCAACCTCGAATACGGCGTCGGTAACCCCTCGGTGCTCGTCCTTCTTCAGGTCACTCAGGCACTCGACTGTTCGCTAGCCGAAGCACTGGGCGACCAGACCACGCGCTCGCCCGAGTGGCTGATGATCCGGGGACTGCTGGAACATACCGATGAGTCCAGCCTGCACAGGGTCCGCAAGGCGATTGGGCAAGTCCTTGCCATGCCCCAACCGGAAGCCCAGGAGAACCGGCCACACAAATCAAGAATCGCCCTGGTCGGTTTGCGCGGTGCCGGAAAATCGACGCTGGGAAAGCTGCTGGCAAAGGATCTGGGCTTCCCGTTCATCGAACTTAGCCGGGAAATCGAACGCGTCGCGGGCTGCTCCATTCCTGAAATTCAGGCGCTCTATGGCCAGAATGCCTATCGGCGCTACGAACGCAGGGCGATGCAGGAGGCCATCGAGGCCCACACCGAAGCCGTCATCGCCACGCCGGGTGGGCTGGCCTCGGACCCAGCCAGCTTCAACCTGGTGCTAGAGCACTGCCTGTCGGTCTGGCTGCAAGCCAGCCCGGAGGACCACATGAACCGGGTTGCAGCCCAGGGTGACTTGCGCCCCATGGCCGGCAACCGAGAGGCCATGGAGGACCTCAAGGGAATCCTCGCCGGCCGAACCGCTTTTTATTCCAAGGCAGACCTGAGCATCGACACGAGTCGAGCCCCGCTCGATGCCACATTCAGCGCACTGCGTTCGATCGTGCGGGTCGCGATCGGCTTGCGAGGCGTGGCAGAATCTGCATAAAAGTGCTTGACTCGCATCGCAATGCGCAGCAAAGTGCCCTCCGAGCCCAAGCCAAAAAATGCATAATAATGCTTCTTTCTGGAGACCCCTGTGACCCAGCACCAACCTGTCGACTATCAGACTCACCCGAGCCAATACCGACACTGGGCACTAAAAGTGGAGGGTCCCATCGCGACGCTGTTGGCAGACTTTGACGAAACCGCAGGCTTGCGCCCGGGATACAAGCTCAAGCTCAACAGCTACGACCTCGGGGTCGATATCGAACTCAATGACGCCATTAATCGCGTCCGCTTCGAGCATCCACAGGTCCGCACGGTGGTCATCACGAGCGCCAAAGAAAAGGTGTTTTGTTCAGGCGCCAACATCTTCATGCTCGGCGTCTCCAGTCATGCATGGAAAGTGAATTTTTGTAAATTCACGAACGAGACGCGAAATGGCCTAGAAGACAGTTCGGCTCACAGCGGTTTGAAATTTCTCGCTGCCGTCAACGGCGCCTGCGCCGGCGGTGGTTATGAACTCGCGCTGGCCTGCGATGAAATCATCCT
>RFPW01000128.1 GCA_009925965.1 Betaproteobacteria bacterium | reverse complement strand
GTCCCGGCGGACTACCGCCGCGCATTGTCGGCAATGCAAGGTGGCGGCGCGGGCGAACAACAGTTTCAGATGATCATTGATCTCTGTCATCGTGCCCACGGTCGAGCGCGACGTGCGCACGGGGTTGGTTTGGTCGATCGCAATGGCCGGCGGGACGCCCTCGATGCGGTCGACCTGGGGCTTGTCCATGCGGTCCAGAAACTGGCGCGCATAGGCCGAGAATGTTTCAACGTAGCGGCGCTGTCCTTCGGCGTAGAGCGTATCGAAGACGAGCGACGATTTACCCGAACCCGAAACCCCGGTGACTACGACCAACTGATTGGTCGGTAAGTCGATATCGATATTCTGGAGGTTGTTCTGCCGCGCTCCGCGGATACGGATCAAGCCAGAATCAGCAGCCCCGGCGGTCCCAGCAAATTCAGCCACCCATCATGCCCCGCATCCCGCGCATGAGATTCTTCAGGCCCCCTTTCTGGACCTTTTTCATCATCGTGGCCATCTGATCGTATTGCGTCAGCAAACGATTAACTTCCCGCACCTCGACCCCTGCACCAGCGGCAATCCGTCGTTTTCGGCTGGCCTTCAGTAATTCGGGTTTGGCCCGTTCTTGTGGCGTCATGGACTGGATGATTCCGGTCATGCGGCGCATTTCTCGTTCGGCCTTGTTCATATCGGCGCCAGCGGCCGCTTGCTGAAACTGCGAGGGCAGCTTGTCGACGAGCGACGACAGGCCGCCCATTTTGCCCATCTGCTGCAACTGCGAGAGAAAGTCCGAAAGATCAAAACGATTGCCGCTTTTTAGCTTGGCCGCGAGCTTTTCAGCGGCCGCTTGATCGATCCCTTTTTGAGCTTCTTCGACGAGCGCAACGATATCGCCCATGCCGAGCACGCGTTGCGCCATCCGGTCTGGATGAAATGCATCGAGCCCGTCGAGTTTTTCGCCGATCCCGACAAATTTGATCGGCTGACCGGTGACATGGCGCACCGACAGGGCTGCACCGCCACGCGAATCGCCGTCGAGCTTGGTCAGCACGATCCCGGTGAGCGGAAGTGCTTCGCCGAACGCCCGGGCGGTGTTCACCGCGTCCTGGCCCTGCATGGCGTCGACCACAAAAAGGGTTTCGATGGGCTTGAGCACGTCGTAAAGCGCGCGGATCTCGGCCATCATTTCGGCATCGATCCCCAATCGTCCGGCCGTATCGACGAGCAACACATCGTGGTAATGCGTGCGTGCCCATTGGACTGCGGCGCGCGCAATGTCCACAGGTTTTTGGTCCGGGGTCGAGGGGAACCAGTCCGCATCGACCTGCGCCGTGACGGTCTTTAATTGCTCAATGGCTGCAGGCCGGTAGACGTCGCAGGACACCGTAAGGACCTTGCGCTTCTGTGCCCGCAGACGTTTGGCCAGTTTGCCGACGGTGGTGGTTTTACCCGCACCCTGCAGGCCAGCCATCAGGATGATCGCAGGGGGTGTCGTCGCAAGGTTCAACTCAGCGGTCTCGCCACCCATTAGCGTTGTCAGTTCGCGATGCACAACGCCGACCAGCGCTTGGCCGGGGGTGAGGCTTTGCAGGACTTCCTGGCCGAGTGCCCTTTCTTTGACCCGGCTGATAAATTCGCGAACCACCGGCAATGCCACGTCGGCCTCGAGCAACGCGATGCGAATCTCGCGCAGCATGGCGTCGGTGTTGGCTTCGGTCAGTCGCGCTTCGCCCTTGATGGTCTTGACGACGCGGGCCAGCCTTTGGGACAGTGTGTCGAACATGAGCGGTAGACTAGTGAAATGTCGATCTTACTGTACGGATTGCCCACCCTTCTTTACGCGCTCGCCTGGCGGCTGGCCTGGCCTCGCGCATTCGTTACGGCGCCCGGCGCTCAAGGGGCCGTCACCGCATCGCCGCAAACGGGTGGTTCGGTGTTGCCCCAGCGTTGGATTGTGCTTGCGGCGCTCCTGATTCAGGGCGTTTCATTGGTGCTGCCGGTTGCCGATGGCGATCCTCATTTTGGGTTTGCCCACGTGCTTTCCGCCGCGATCTGGCTCGCGCTGGGCATTTTGTGGCTGGAAAGTCTGGCCGTGCAGATGGGTGCATTGTGGTTGCTGGTGTTACCGCTCGCGGTAGCGGTGGCCTGGTTACCCGGGGTGTTTCCGGGGTCCCCGATCAGTCTCCCGGATGCCCCTCTGTTTGTGCCACATCTCTTGTTGGGTGTTTGCGCCTACTCCTTTATGACCCTGGCCGCGCTCCAATCGATCCTGATGGCGATGTCCGAGCGTGCCCTGCAGGCGCCGGTGCGATTTGGTGTTATGGCCAGCGGCCAGAGAGAGGGGACTTTTGGGGGAACTCCGGTTAGCACGGCGACGGGTAATTCATTGGGTAATTCGCTCGGTATTGCGGGCGTTTGGGGTGCATGGATTGACGCCTTGCCACCGCTGCTCACCCTGGAGCGGTTGCTGTTCCGCCTGATCACCGCGGGTTTTGTGTTTTTGAGTCTGACCGTCTTGACCGGGATTGTGTTCTCGGAGTCGTCCTTCGGGCGTCCCTTCCGGCTCGACCACAAGACGGTATTTACCCTCCTCGCATGGTCCCTGTTTGCGACGCTTTTGATCGGTCGCCGTCTGCATGGCTGGCGCGGGCGGACGGCGTTGCGCTTCACCTTGGGGGGCTTCACGCTGTTGATGTTTGCCTACGCCGGCAGCCGCTTTGTCTTCGAGGTCATCCTGAATCGCGGTCCGACTTGAACCGTCTCTGAATCACCTCAATCACCGGAAACCCGGACGTTGACCAAGTTTTTGATGTGGATCGTGCTGGGGTTTTTAGGCTTGCTGGCCTGGAAAGCACTGTCAGGTCGCCCGAAATCCTTGCGCCGCGACGATGGTAAGCACTCTGCCCGGTCCGGCTCGGCTGCGCCCGACGCGCCCAGCCCGGATCAAGGTGAATCGATGCAACGCTGCGCTCATTGTGGCGTGCACTTTCCGGCCTCTGAAGCCGTCATGGCGGATGGAGGCGTCTATTGCAGCGCAGCGCATCGGGATCGCCGCGGTGATCCCAACGCGGGAACCCACCATGAGCGCGATCACTGACGAGTTTTTCGTGGACGTCGAGGGTTGGTTGCCGGCGGTGCGCCAACTCCGATCCCCTCATGTGGACGCCCGTCCGATCGGGACGATGATTGATTTGGTGCTCGTTCACCACATCAGTTTGCCTCCCGGCGAGTTCGGGGGGGATTCGGTCGAGCGCTTGTTTATGGGCACGCTCGACGCTACCGCGCATCCCGCATTTGAACCGTTGGCCGGCGTGCGCGTATCGGCGCATTTTTTGATCCGCCGCGACGGCTCCGTCACGCAGTTCGCCGCCTGTGGTGCCCGGGCCTGGCACGCGGGTGAATCCCGATTTTTGGACCGAGAGCGTTGCAACGATTTCTCGATCGGTATCGAGCTTGAGGGCACTGGGGATATCCCTTATGGCGACGATCAATACGGCGCTCTTGTGCGCTTGATTCACTGCCTTCAGCGCGCCTATCCCTTAGTCTGGATCGCTGGGCATAGCGATGTTTCTCCAGGCCGCAAAACCGATCCAGGGGCCTCATTTGACTGGAATCGGCTCCAGGCAGGCCTCGGTTCAGGGCGTTTGGTGCGGCCTTTTTAGGGTGTGGCTTCGGCCTCGGCCGGTCGTTGTTCTACCCCCAACTGGCGGTTCGAATTGCTTGCAGATTTTGGCGGCCAGGCGCTAGACTTGGGGCATGAACTCGCTCCCGGGCACTACAGCTAGTGTTTCAGGAACTTTTAACCGATCGCTGTCATCGCGAGGAAAGTCGGTCTAAGTGCGGGAATTTATTCACATTTCGGGTTGAGAGTTTTTCATGATGCATAGCGTGAGCGAGTCATCACAGATTGAGCGATCGGGCACCGTCGGGCGCCCGGGTTCAACGTCCGAAACGTCGCTCGGCGGCCTTGCCGGCGTAGGCGATACGGTACGGATCACCGACTTCGGTGTGATCCGTCGTAACGGAGCCGTGGTCCCATTCGAGCCGTCCAAAATTGCCATCGCGATGACCAAAGCCTTTTTGGCGGTCTCGGGCGGACAGGGTGCGGCCAGTGCCCGGATCCGCGAGTTGGTCGAGCAAATGACCCGCGGTGTCGTGGGTTCGCTGATCCGAAACAAGCCCGCTGGCGGCACTTTTCACATTGAAGATGTGCAGGATCAGGTCGAACTGGCTCTGATGCGCTCCGGTGAACATGAAGTCGCCCGAGCGTATGTGCTGTATCGGGAAAAGCGCTCGCAGGAGCGGGCCGCCCGGTCGGCGACTGCCCCAGAGGTCGCGCAACCGCTGCTGCACGTGTTGGACGGTGGTCATCGGCGGCCGCTCAATCAGGCCGACCTCCGGGATCTGATTGCCGCGGCTTGTGTAGGTTTCGATGGCGTGGCCGACCCCGAGGCGATTTTTACTGAAACCGTCAAGAATATTTATGACGGGGTTCCCATCGAAGAGGTCTATAAGTCGGTGGTGCTGGCCGCGCGTTCGCGGATCGAGCTCGACCCCGCCTATTCTCAGGTGAGCGCCCGTCTCTTGTTGCATTCGGTGCGGCGCGAAGTGTTGGGCGAAGAAGTGGCTCAGGGGGCCATGGTGGCTCGGTATGCCGAGTACTTCCCCGGTTTTGTTCGCCGCGGAATTGACGCCGGTTTGCTCAACGAAGAACTCGGCCGCTACGACCTGCACAGACTCGGGGCTGCGCTGCATGCTGAGCGGGACTTGCAGTTCACCTATCTGGGTTTGCAGACCCTGTACGACCGTTATTTCCTGCATATTCAAGACGAGCGGATCGAGTTGCCGCAGGCGTTTTTCATGCGGGTTGCGATGGGCTTGGCGTTGGGCGAAGTCGACCGCGAGGCGCGGGCGATCGAGTTCTATGAACTACTTTCCTCGTTCGACTTCATGTCCAGTACGCCGACCTTGTTTAATGCAGGGACTCAGCGCTCACAGCTATCGAGCTGTTACCTGACGACCGTGGGTGACGATCTCGACGGCATTTACGAAGCGATCAAAGAAAATGCCTTGCTGTCGAAGTTCGCCGGTGGTTTGGGGAACGACTGGACCGCTGTTCGGGCGCTGGGCAGCCATATCAAGGGGACGAACGGTAAGAGCCAGGGCGTCGTTCCGTTTTTGAAGGTTGTTAATGACACCGCGGTCGCGGTCAATCAAGGCGGTAAGCGCAAGGGCGCGGTATGCGCTTATCTCGAGACCTGGCACCTCGACATCGAAGAATTTCTGGAGCTGCGTAAGAACACGGGCGACGATCGCCGCCGTACCCACGACATGAACACGGCCAACTGGATTCCGGATCTGTTCATGAAACGCGTGATGGAAAATCAGGAGTGGACGCTTTTTTCGCCAAGCGACTGCCCGGATTTGCATGACAAAGTCGGGTCAGCGTTCGAGGCCGCCTACGTCGCCCACGAGGCCCGGGCAGAACGGGGAGATCTCAAGCTGTTTCGTAAATTACCGGCGGTCCAACTGTGGCGGCGCATGCTCAGCATGTTGTTCGAGACTGGACATCCGTGGGTTACGTTCAAAGATCCGTGCAACCTGCGCTCACCTCAGCAACACGTGGGTGTAGTGCATTCCAGCAACCTGTGTACCGAAATCACTCTCAATACCAGTGCGACAGAAATTGCGGTTTGTAACCTCGGCTCGGTGAACCTGCTGGCGCATCTGCATGAAGTGGGTCGGGATGCCGATGGCCGTCCTCGCTATGCACTGGATCACGACAAGTTGGGTCGGACCATCCGGATTGCGATGCGGATGCTCGATAACGTGATCGACATCAACTATTACGCAGTTGCCAAGGCCCGTCATTCCAATCTAAAGCATCGCCCAGTTGGTTTGGGCATCATGGGCTTTCAAGATTGTCTGCATCAGCTCCGAATCCCCTACGCCAGCGCCGATGCAGTCGAATTTTCAGACCGTTCGATGGAAGCGGTTTGCTATCACGCTTATTTGGCCAGCACCGAGCTCGCCGAGGAGCGTGGTCGCTACTCGAGCTACCGCGGCTCGCTCTGGGACCGCGGGATTCTGCCGCAAGATTCCCTCGACCTGCTTGCCGAACAGCGGGGTGGTTACCTGGACGTCGATCGTTCAAGTACGCTCGACTGGGAACTTTTACGTGACCGCATCCGTCAGTACGGCATGCGTAACAGCAACTGCGTTGCGATTGCTCCGACCGCGACGATCAGCAACATCATTGGCGTGTCGGCTTGTATTGAGCCAACGTTTGAGAACCTTTATGTGAAATCAAACTTGTCGGGCGAATTCACTGTTGTCAACGAGCATCTGGTTCGAGATCTCAAACGCCTGGGCCTTTGGGATGAGGTGATGGTCTCGGATCTCAAGTACTTTGATGGGTCGCTGGCCAAAATTGACCGTGTACCTCAGGAGCTCAAACAGCTGTACGCGACGGCCTTCGAGGTCGACCCCAGTTGGTTGGTCGAATGTGCTTCGCGCCGTCAAAAGTG
>RFPW01000127.1 GCA_009925965.1 Betaproteobacteria bacterium | reverse complement strand
CCCGCCGGGTAATGCTTCAACCAGAAGCGTTCCATGATTTCTCCTCAAAGCCTTGGGGCGATCATAGCGTGCGAACGTCACAGAACGATGAAGGATCGAAAAGGGGTTTTCCCGGGTTGAGCCGAGCGTCCATGGCCACAGTCGCCAAATTCCCCAAATTCGCCAAAGTCGCCCGCCGGGTCGCCCGGGACTCCTTGGCAAGGACCCGTACCCGATCGAAAAACGGGACCAAAGGCCTTGTCCCAGCCGGATCGGCATCACGCAACATGGCCAGGAAACCGGGAACCAACTCGTCATAAGTGCCTACCGCGGCCAACTGGGCATTGTTGGGTGGCTTCGCAAAAAAACGGTCGTAGCCTGAGTAGCCGCCCCAAGGCCCATTACGCAAGGTTTGATAGGCCTTTTGAAGCTGGCATTGCAGCACGCGCTTGCCCTCGCGTTTCTGCGCTTCCAGCTGCTCGCTCCGGTAGAGCGCGTCCAAGCTGGAGCGCGCCGCACGCAGTAAAGTCAGAAAGTCCTGCCGCCGCCCGGCATAGAGTGCATAGCGCTCGCGGGTCGCTGAATCGCGGGTCGCAAGCCATCGCTCGACGCCAGCCACCTCGACCGCGGTCGCAAACGATTCGTTGAACATCGAGTCATCGTCGACGTAGACCACCTGATGGGCGAGTTCATGAAATACCAATCGGGCGAGCTCTCCATCCGGCAAACCGATGAAGGTATTGAGTACCGGATCGGGTGTAAACCCTAGCGTTGAATACGCAGGGACGCCGCCGACGTGGACCTCCCGTCCATCTACAGCCAGCCGGTCCGCGAATTGACGAGCTTGCGCCTGGTCATAATAACCACGATAACTGATACAGCCCACCACCGGGAAACACCAGGTATCCAGCTGCAAAGACAATTCTGGCGCCGCGAACACATTCCAGACCGCATAAGGACGCTTGAGGTCGGCATAACTGCGGTAACTCCGGTTATCGGGCAGACCAAGCTCTTTTGAAGCGAAGCTGCGAATGTCCTGCACCAAGAGCAAGCGATCGCGCAGTGCCGGGCCAGTGGCCGGGTCGTCCAGCCATTCCTGCAGGGGCCTCGCCTCAGCCAACACATGCAAATGGCCGCGCAGCGCCTGCCAGCCGTAGCCGACCGGCTCCGAGAGGCGGGTGGGAGCACACGCACTCAGGGTGGTCAGAATCGCCAATAAAAAGAAGCTGCGCACGTTACCTAGGCCACAAAATCAGCCGAAACAATTCGCTGTGCGAGCCGAGTCGAACCAAAATCAACAACTCCGAGCCGACCTTCCGGTAAATCAATAACAGGTCAGGTTTTAGGTGACATTCTCGGTGGTCGACCCAATCACCGTTCAAATCGTGGTCGCGAAAACGTGACGGAAGAGCCTGGTCCAAGGCCAGAGCCCTGAGCGCGGGAACCAACACCGCATCGAGAATCCTTCGATGGGGCCCCTTTACCTCGCGCTTGTAGTCTCGCTTGAAACAACCAGGACGTTCAATCGTCCGCACGTAGATCGGCCATGAGCTCATCCACGGTGGCAAATTGCTTGACCTCTCCTGCCTTGACCTCAGTCAATGCCTGAAGACTTGTGACACTAGGCGCTTTGACCTCGAAGGGCAAACGGCGTTCGTCCGCAACGCGCAACATCAGAAGTCGGATTGCATCAGAAATGGACAGCCCCATGGCTTCTAAAGCATCTGCCGCCCGCTCCTTGGTGGCGGTATCGATTCGGGCACGAACGTAAGTGTCAGCGGTGGCCATCGGGGGATGCTAAAGAATGGAGCCTCAAATTGTAGTCGCAAATGAACTACGAAGCAAGATCGTAAGGCGCACGTCACCTAGGCCAGGGCTTCGACTTCAACCCGACAGTCGTAGAACGTCGCGCCGGCCCCGCCCTCCGTAAGGCGCTGACTCGTCACCGCATTCACGTTGCGCCCGGGTCCGCCCTGAATACCCGGCGCATCGCGATGCCACCAGATCGAGGGCGCTACCGCCACCCCGCGGCGAGCACGTTCGGTGACCCGCAATCGCGCGGCAAATGCGCCGCGATCATTAAAGACCTTCACAAGTGCTCCTTCGACCAACCCGCGTTGGGTCGCATCGGCAGGGTGCAGTAAACATTCCGGCTCGCCCTCGCGTGCGCGAATGGAGGTCACGTTCACAAAGGTCGTGTTCAGAAAATTCCGCGCGGGCGGCGAAATCAACTGGAGCGGGTAAAGCGCCGAGCGCTCAGGGTCAACCTCTGCCGATTCCCAGGGCGGTTGCCAGTCTGGGACGGGGTCACGGCCCTGCACACTCAAGGCTGAGTCGACCAACTGGACTCGTCCGGACGCGGTCGGAAATCCCCCATTCGCCAGGGGGTTGACCGTAGGATCCATGGTCAATGGCGCCCACCCGCGCTCCAACAAATCCTCCCAGGTCACACCCGCAAGGCGCGGATGCGACCAGTCGAGCGCACTGCGTGCCACCGTCTGGTCATCGTCAAACAGCGCTGGTTCGGTCAGGCCCATCGCACGAGCGAGGCGCCTAAAAATCTCGCTGTTTGGCAGGGCATCGCCAATTGGCGAAATGGCTGGATGATTGACTACCAACGAGGTATGGCCATAGCTCTTGTGCAGATCAAAATGCTCCATCTGCGTGGTAGCGGGCAACACCCAATCGGCCCAGTCTGCGGTATCCGTTTGAAAATGCTCAAGCACCACCGTGAACAAGTCTTCGCGGGCAAATCCCCGAATGACCGATTCGGAATCGGGCGCTACCGCTACCGGGTTGGCGTTCCAGACGACGATGGCTTCAACGGGAATCGAGGCCGAACCAGCTGAGGTCGAACTGCCTGAGGTCGAACTGTCTGAGGTTGAACCCACTGAAGTCGAAGCACCGGCATTTTCCAAAGGAATCGCCAGCGCCTCACCAATCGCAGACATGTTGACCGAGCGGGGCAGACGATCGGGCCAACCGGGCATCAGATCAGGCCGCTGCCAGCCAGTCACATCCACTGGGAACCAGCCCGAGGACGATAACAACATGCCACCCGCCGCATCGCGCCAGGCCCCTGCAAGTGCCGGCAAGGCCGCAATCGCCCGCACTGCATCAGCGCCCCCACGCGCCCGCTGCACGCCATAATTCACTCGAATCGCGGCGGGCCGTACGGACCCCCACTGGCGTGCCAACCAGACGATGTCCGCCTCAGCAACCCCACAGATCTCAGCCGCGCGGGCCGCAGGCCATTGCATTGCCCGCTCGGTGAGCGCCTCGAAACCCTCCGTGTGCTGTTCGATCCAATCGCGATCCAACAGATCCTCGGTAATCAGCACGTTGATCAGCGCCAGCGCCAATGCGGCGTCGGTGCCCGGGCGCAACGCCAGCCAACGGTCACATTTTTGAGCTGAATCCGATTCGAACGGATCAATCGCGACCACCACTGCGCCCTTACGTTTGGCGGTCTGAATCCGCCGCCACAAATGAACGCTCGAGGTCACCGGATTAGTGCCCCAGAGCAGGATCAGTTTCGAATGTTCAAACTGCTCGACCGCCATTCCAATCGACTTGCCATGCACCGATGCCAGGCCATTACTGCCGGCAGCGGAGCAAATAGTCGCATCAAGTCGTGATGCGCCGAGCGCATGAAAAAACCGCTGGGCCAGTCCGTCGCCCTGAACGAATCCCATTGTCCCGGCATAGCTATACGGCACGATTCGCTGAGGGTCCCGTGCCGCAATTTGGTTAAGCCGCTGGCCAATTTCGGCCATTGCCACTGCCCAGGAAACCGGCTCAAACTGCCCCGAGCCCTTAGGCCCGACTCGACGCAGAGGCTGGGTCAGGCGATCCGGATGATGGGTCCGTTCCGCATATCGAGCCACCTTCGTGCACAAAACGCCGTCCGTCGCCGGATGATCGGGGTCCCCCTCAACCCGAATGACGCGGTTGCCGCTCACCGTCACCCGCAACGCGCAGGTGTCCGGGCAATCATGTGGGCAAGCCGCGCGAACCGTACGTTCCTGTTCTGTGGTTGTCATCTGAGTATCCGATCCAGAATGAGTGCTGTTCAGTCGAGTGCTATATTGAACCGCTCAAGCTGAAACGCAAAAGCATCGGTGAGGTATCCCCGTGAATCTGATTGAACCCGCGCTGCAGTGGCAGCCCGAATTCCAGGCAATCCGCCGAGACCTGCACGCACACCCTGAGCTCAAATTTCAGGAGGTCCGTACCGCCGATGTGGTCGCATCCAAGTTGCGCGAATGGGGCTACGCGGTCGACTGTGGCTTGGCGGGCACCGGTGTTGTCGCGAGCCTTAAAGTCGGCGATTCGCCTCGGGCCATCGGCTTACGTGCTGACATGGACGCCCTGCCGCTCCAGGAAATCAATACGTTCGGGCATCGGTCAGTCTTCGACGGCCGTATGCATGCGTGCGGCCATGATGGTCACACTGCCATGCTCTTGGCGGCCGCCAAAGTGCTGATGCAACGCAAACAATTTGACGGCACCGTGCATCTGATTTTTCAGCCAGCCGAGGAGGGCGGCGGCGGGGCCCGGCGCATGATCCAGGAAGGGCTGTTCAAGCGATTCCCCTGCGATGCCGTCTTTGGTCTGCATAACTGGCCCGGTACCGCAGCCGGTACCTTTGGAGTCACCCCCGGCCCGATGATGGCCTCATCTAATGAGTTCGAGATTCATGTTCGAGGCAAAGGAGCACACGCCGCGCTCCCGCATCTCGGTGTTGATCCGGTCATGATCGCAGTCGCAATTGCCCAGAACCTGCAAACGATCGTGAGTCGGAACCGCAAACCGATCGATGCCGCTGTCTTGTCCATCACCAAAATCAATGCGGGCAGCGCATTCAATATCATTCCCGACGACGCCCGCATGGCCGGCACAGTCCGCACCTTTTCGGTGGAGGTCCTCGATCTGATTGAAGCGCGGATGCGCGAGATTATTGAACACACCGCCAAAGCGCTCGGCGGCAGCGCGAGTTTGTCGTTCCAACGCAATTACCCGCCAACCATCAACGATCCCAAGATGGCAGCTTTTTGCGCCGATGTGATGACCGAAATCGTTGGGGCGGACAACGTCAACCGCGCAATTGAACCGACGATGGGCGCCGAAGACTTCTCCTACATGCTGCTGGAGAAGCCCGGGTCTTATGCCTTTATCGGTAACGGCGAAGGCGGGCATCGAGAGATGGGCCATGGCGCCGGCCCCTGTACATTGCACAACCCAAGTTATGACTTTAACGACGACATCATCCCCATCGGAGCCACCTACTGGGTCCGACTCGCGGAGCGCTTTCTTGCAGCCTGAAGCAATTGTGCTGCGAAAAAAGGTTCAGCCGAGTCGAACGCCGACCGGAGAATGGACCGTCGAGCAGGTTCAGGCGCTGCTCGAAAAACCTTTTCTGGATCTCGTCCATGAGGCCCAAACTGTTCATCGTCAGCACTGGCCCAATGGCGATATTGAACTCGCAACCCTGCTCTCGATCAAAACGGGCGGCTGCCCCGAGAACTGTGGCTATTGCCCTCAATCCGTCCAGTTTGATACTGGCGTCAAAGCAGAAAAGCTTCTAGCGGTCGACGAAGTGCTGCGCGCGGCCCAAGCCGCGAAAGATGCAGGCGCTAGTCGTTTTTGCATGGGCGCAGCCTGGCGCTCACCGAAAGACCGCGACATCGCCCAAGTCTCTACCCTGGTTGCAGCCGTCAAAGGTCTTGGACTCGAGACTTGCGCGACACTCGGAATGCTCGAGCCACATCAAGCCGCCGAACTGCGACAAGCCGGCCTGGATTATTACAACCACAACCTCGACACCTCGCCCGACTACTACCCCGCGATCGTCGATACCCGCACCTATCAAGACCGACTGGACACGCTGACTCATGTGCGCGCGGCCGGTATTCAGGTCTGCTGTGGCGGAATTATCGGAATGGGCGAAACCGTCGCCCATCGGGCCGGCCTACTGGCAGAGCTCGCGAATCTTTCGCCCTACCCCGAATCGGTTCCGATCAACAGTCTCGTTCGAGTCCCCGGTACGCCGCTCGGCGATTCCGACCCGATTGACCCGATTGATTTCGTTCGAGTGATCGCCGTGGCCCGCATCCTGATGCCCAAAGCGCGGGTACGATTATCAGCGGGGCGCAAAGAACTCGGCGAAGCCGTCGAAGCCCTTTGTTTTGTTGCAGGTGCTAATTCAATCTTTTACGGCGACAAGCTGCTGGTTACGGGGAACCCGGATACCGACGCAGACCGAAGCCTGATTCAAAAACTGGGATTAACGACCACCGGTGCCAATGCGGGAACGACAGCGATGCCCTCTCCCAAAGGACAGCCAGCGTAGCTTTTCGGCAATCCCAAACGATGATCACAGCCGCCAAACACGGTGATTGGCGGTTAAAGCGACTGGCTTGAGAATCGGTGTGTCTGCTTATTGACCAAAAACAGTCTGACAACTTATAAAAAAAGGGAGCCCCAACTGGGACTCCCTTTTTCTTTGTGAGTTGCCTGACGATGTCCTACTTTCACGAGCGAAGTGCTCACTATCATCGGC
>RFPW01000126.1 GCA_009925965.1 Betaproteobacteria bacterium | reverse complement strand
AACGTTCAGCCCCAAGGCCGACTTGAAAATGCTGGTGGCTATAACAACACCAGTTGGGCCGACCATGCTGTTCTCCTGACGGTCTCTGGATGATGGGGGCAGGGGTCAGTCAAAGGCTTGGGGCCATTGGCTTGGGGGCCGCCTTTTTTCTGTTTACAACCACTGGCGCGCTAGCCGAGCCGGATGCGGCGAGACTGGCTGCGGGGCGAGCCTTGTTTAGCCAGGGCGCAAAGCCGCCCTGCGCCGTGTGTCATACCCTGGCACACGCTGAAGCGGGCGGTGCCGTGGGCCCTGTTCTGGATGAGCTCAAACCGGATGCGGCGCGGGTGGCTAAAGCCATGCGGAACGGCATCGGTGCGATGCCATCCTACAGCTCAGTTCTCAGTGCAGAACAAATCGATACCGTAGCCTTTTACGTGTCCAGCGTTAGCGGCCGCTAAGGTTAGGGCGACGGGGTCAGTACGACGGGGTCAGGTCGTCTCTTATTAATCTGGGAACGATTTCTTATAGAGAAACGCGGGGAACAACATCACGAGGATCAGCACGGCTCCGACGAGTGCTCGGTAGGCCGATTGAGCGGATTCGATCGCGTCGTCGCCCAAGTGAAAATAGCTCACAAAGGGGCTCAGGTAGAGTGCGACGGAGACCTGCTGCGCCTTCTCCATAAGGTAGAGGCAAAGTCCAGCCCAGGCGATCATTGCAATCGTGAATACAAAGTGTCGCGCGATTTTCAGCATGGCAAATCACTCAAACATGACCTCGACCGGCCACGCTTCAATCGGGCCCATCTCGCGGTTTTTTGTTCGCCAGTTTTGAATGAATGCGTTGAGTGTGACTTTGGCTTGAGCATCAACGCGCGCCTGGGTTGGCGCAGCGTGCAGATCGTGTTCGATCGCCGACCAGAGCTTTTGATACGTCGCATCCGTCGCGCTGTATTCCCTCGAGCCTGACTCACTCGCCCGCACACCGATCACGGTAGCCGTCAATGTGGCGGGGCGGATGACGACAGGACGTACGATCCTGACCACATACTTTTGTTGAGTTGGGCGGGGCTCTAAGACCAGATTTGTGGGTAGGCGGACACTGTAAGTCAAATTGTTTTGATACCGAATCTTGGGGCCATCGCGAATGGTTTTGTCGACTCCGATCGTGGCCACATCAAGACTGCCACCGGTGGTGCGCATCACATGGGCCGATTCGCTTCGAGTCCGAAAGTCCCGCTGGACTTGAAATTGATCCATGAAGTAGTAGGTCACTCCGGCACCGACCAGAGGCAGGCCCAAGAGCCCTAGGATGAGCCCGAGGATGAGCCCCAAACGTCCGGCTGACAATTTAGGTTCAGGGCGGCGTTTCTTAGGGTTTTTTGTAACGGACGCCATGGCACTAGGAGCGGTAGCAGATGACCTTACGGGCCAATATGGTCAAATTAGCATGCCGCGATGGCGTGCCTTCGTGAGGTGACGTCTGTTTCGCGGTCGCGCGGCGCAGATTCTCATGCATCACAACCTATCTTGCAGATCTCCATCATGACTGAAGTGACGCCAACGCCAACGCCAACGACGCTGACTTCGCTGACCGCCACGCAACTCCTACAGGGATACCGGGCTGGACAGTTTTCGGTCGTCGACGCCACCCAGGCTTTTTTGAGTCGGATCGAGTACTTGAATCCCAGCCTGAACGCCTTTTGCCTGATTGACGCCGAGGCCGCGCTCGCCAGTGCTCATCGCAGCGACGCCCGCTGGCAGGCACACCGTCAACTGGGGGCCCCGGTCGGTGCTCTGGAAGGTATCCCGGTCGCGATCAAGGATCTGATTCTGACCCGCGGCTGGCCGACCCTGCGCGGCAGTCGGACCGTGTCGGCTGATCAGGACTGGTCGGTTGACGCCCCCGTTGTTGCCAGACTCCGAGAGTCGGGGGCAGTTCTGGTGGGCAAAACAACGACGCCCGAATTTGGCTGCAAGGGGGAGACAAACTCGCCGCTCACGGGCATTACCAGGAATCCCTGGAACCTGGCCCGAACGTCCGGCGGATCTTCGGGAGGCTCATCGGCCGCGGTATCCGCCGGATTGGTCCCCGTCGCAATTGGCACCGACGGGGCCGGGAGTGTCCGTATCCCTGCGGCTTTCTGCGGCAATGTTGGGTTTAAGCCGAGCTTTGGCCGCGTACCGGCCTATCCGTTGTCGCCCTTCGGTTCGGTCGCACACCTGGGGCCGCATGCGATGAGCGTTGCCGACATCGCCCTGACGATGAATGTCGCCAAACAACCCGACGCCAGAGATTGGACGTCGCTACCCGAAGATCGAAGTGATTACGGGATTGGTCTGAACGACGGCGTGCGCGGGATGCGCATTGCCTACTCACCGACCCTGGGTTACGTGAAAAATCTCGATCCTGAAATCCGGGCTGCGCTCGATCAAGTGGCTCGCGTATTCGAGTCCTTGGGTGCCGCAGTTGATGCAGTCGATCCCGGCTTTGAGGATCCGCTAGAGATCACGACGGGTCTTTGGTTTGCCGCTGCCCGCCAGGTTTATGACGGCCTAAGCGGTCCGAATCAGACTCAGACTGATCCTGACTTTCAGGCACAGGCTGAACTTGGCAGCCGAATCACGGCGGCCGATTTGCATTCGCTCAATCTTCGCCGAGGCCTTTTGGGCTCCCAGATGCGTCAGTTCATGCAGGGCTTTGATCTGTTGCTGACGCCTGCCATTTCCATCCCGGCTTTTGCTGCCGAACCGGCAGGACATCGTCCGATGGACCCGCAAGCCATGTTGGGATGGACCCCCTACAGTTACCCGTTCAATCTCACGCAGCAACCGGCGATTTCGATCCCGTGCGGACTGACCCGGGATGGGTTGCCCATGGCGTTGCAACTGGTCGGCCCGATGTTTGGGGACGCGTTGGTGCTGCGGGCTGCGCGAGCCTATGAATCACTTCACCCTGCGATACGACCAAGCCTGACGGAGGTTAAAGCGCGCGGCTGATGACTTCTTTCATGATTTCGTTGGTGCCGCCGTAGATGCGTTGAATACGGGCGTCGGTGTACATCCGACTAATCATGTATTCCGTGGTGTAACCATAACCACCGAAGAGCTGCAGGCATTCGTCGACCACGCGGGCCTGAGTTTCAGAGCACCACAGCTTGGCCATCGAAGCGGTCGCGGTGTCGAGCGTGCCGGCTGATAGCCGACGGATGCAATCGTCGATGAAAACTCGTGCGACCTTGACCTGCGTGGCAATTTCAGCAAGCTTGAATTTTGTGTTTTGCAGATCGGCGAGGCGTTGACCAAAGACCTGACGTTCGCGCACGTAGGCCAGGGTGGCAGCAAGCGCACCCTCCATCCCGGCGACTGAACTCACGCCGATGATGGCGCGCTCATAGGGGAGGTCGCCCATGGCCTGCGCGAAGCCGCGGCCTTCGATGCTGCCGAGCAATGCATTGGCTGGCAGGCGCATGTCGTCAAAGAACAGCTCGGTGGTGTCCTGGCCCCTAAGACCAATCTTGTCGATCAGTTTGCCGACACGAAATCCTGGCGCTTTGGCGGTCTCGACAATGAAGATCGAGATTCCTTTGGCACCTGCGTTGGGGTCGGTCTTCGCCAACACTAGAATGACGCCCGCGAGCAAGCCATTGCTGATAAATGTCTTGCTGCCATTGAGCACCCATTCATCGCCGTCCCTTAAGGCGCGGGTTCGAATGGCCTGCACGTCAGATCCGGCGCCGGGCTCCGTCATCGCGAGCGCACCGACGAGTTCGCCGCTGACCATACGCGGCAGGAACTCCTGCTGTTGCTGCGGGGTTCCATGGTTAAGAAAATAATGAGCCGCAATACTATGCACGCCTGTATTGAGACTCAACAGCCCCCGCCGAGCGAGTTCTTCGTGGACGACCGCTTCATGCCGGAAGTCACCACCGGCTCCACCGAAACTATCCGGGATGTCCGTGCACAACATACCCAATTCGCCAGCGCGGCGCCAGAATGAAGGGTCTAGATGGCCCTGCTGGCGGGCCTTGGCGTCTGCCGGCGCGACCTCGTCTTCGACGAAACGCACGACAGTCTCGCGCCAGGCATTGAGTTCCTCGTTGGCCCAGGTCGGGCTGAAATCAATCGGCATCAGAAATCCTTCGTCTTGTCTTGTTAGGTCTTGGTGAGCAGGTGATCCTTGAACTGCTCGCGCAGTTTGGTTTTCAGCAACTTGCCGGTGGCGGTATGCGGAAGTTCATCGACGAAGATCACGTCGTCCGGAATCCACCACTTGGCAATGCGCTCAGCCAGAAAAGCGAGGATCTCTTCTTTGCTTGTTTGGTGCCCATGCCGCTGGATCGCCAGCATCAGCGGCCTTTCCTGCCACTTCGGGTGATTCACGCCGATGATCGCGGCCTCGGCAACAGCGGGGTGCGACATGGCCGCGTTCTCCACATCGATGGATGAGATCCACTCACCGCCCGACTTAATGACGTCCTTCGCGCGGTCTACCAGTTGCAGGTAACCATCGGGGTCAATGGTGGCGACATCTCCCGTCGGGAAGTAGCCTTCCGCGTCCAACACTGGGTCGTCGCTACCCTTGTAGTAGCCGCTGGCGATCCAGGGTCCGCGGATGAGGAGATTGCCGCGGGCAAGACCGTCCCAGGGCAGGGTCTTGCCGTCATCGTCAACGATTTTGAGTTCAGCGCCCCAGATGCCCCGGCCTTGCTTGAGGCGCAGCTTAATGCGGTCCTCAGCCGACAGGGACTGATGTTTCGGGAGATCCGTATTCATTGCGCCGAGCGGGCTCGTCTCGGTCATGCCCCAGCCTTGTTGGGCTTGCACGCCCATCTGGTTCTCGAAGCGCTCCAGCATGGCCCGCGGCAGGGCTGAACCGCCAGTGCCGATGCGTTCGAGCAACAATTCGGCCGGGTCTATTTCTGGATGCTTGTCCAGGTAGTCAAAGAGCATGAGCCAAACGGTGGGGACACCCTGCGAGAAGGTCACACCCTCGTCGCGCATTGCTTCATAGACATTCTTGCCATCCAGGTGCGCGCCAGGCAAAACCAGCTTGCAGCCAGCGATAGCGGCTGAATACGGCGTGCCCCAGGCGTTGGCATGGAACATCGGGACGATGACCATGACCGTCTGGCTTGGGCTGAAGTTGAAGATCTGAGGCGAAAGCGACATCAAGGCATGGATCAGTGTCGATCGATGCGAATAAAGAACGCCTTTCGGATTGCCTGTCGTGCCCGACGTGTAGCAAAGCGACGAGGCGCTGCGCTCATCAAATTCAGGCCAGGTGTAGTCCCCGCTTTGGCCGGCTAGCAGTTCGTCGTAGCAAAGTAAGCCTGGCAGATCAATCTCTGGCATTTGCTCGCGACTGCACATCGCGATGTAGTGGCGGACTGTTTTTAGAGTGGGCGCTAACTTAACAACCAGGTCGCTCAGCGATGGGTCGAAGAACAACACGCTGTCCTCAGCGTGATTGATGATGTAAGACTGTTGCTCGAGGAAAAGACGCGGATTGACGGTGTGCAGTACGGCCCCTGCGCTCGACACGCCGAAGTAAAGTTCCAGGTGGCGCCGTGTGTTCCAGGCCAGTGTCCCGACCCGATCGCTTTGCTTTAGACCCAGTACGGCCAAAACCTGGGCCACCCGCCTCGCCTCGTTGCGGATGCCGAGCCAGTTTGCCCGGTCGTAGCTACCGTTTGCCAGACGGGTGACGATCTCGGTCGTGGGATGGAATTTCGCCGCATGCTCGACCAATGACGAGATCAGCAGTGGACGGTCTTGCATCAGTCCAAACATGGTTCAGCGCGGCGCCATGCGGATTGCACCATCGAGGCGGATGCTTTCACCGTTGAGATATGCGTTGCGGGCAATCGACTCCACCATGGCAGCATATTCGGCCGGGTTGCCCATTCGTTTAGGAAACGGCACTGATTCACCCAGCGCTTGCCGGACCTTATCTGGCAACGACATCAGGAGTGGTGTCTCGAAGATGCCAGGCAGAATTGAATTGACGCGGATGCCTTCGGCCATCAGGTCGCGCGCCATCGGTAGTGTCATGCCGACGATTCCTGCCTTTGACGCGCTATAGGCGGCTTGGCCCATCTGACCATCCTGTGCGGCGACCGAGGCCGTATTGATGATCACTCCACGCTCACCGGAATGAAATTCGTCTTCAATCGGGGCCAGGGTCATCATGCCCGCCGAAGATTTGGCGCCGCAACGAAAGGTACCAATCAGGTTGACCTGGATGACGCGCTCAAACTGATCCAGAGGATGGTGAACGATTGCCCCCGAGGTTTTGTTGCGTGAGGCGGTTTTAGTGGCCGGACCAATGCCTGCACAGTTGACCAATATCCGCTCCTGCCCGATCGCTGCTCGTGCCTTGGCAAAGGCGGCATCGACTTGCTCTTCGCGTGTCACGTCCACGGCACAAAACACGCCGCCAATTTCGGCGACGAGCGATTCTCCGAACTCAGCGTTGAAGTCAAAGACAGCAACGCGGACACCATGGGAAGCGAGCATGCGCGCTGTGGCTTCGCCTAAGCCCGAGGCGCCCCCAGTGACCACGGCTGAAATTGACGAGTCAAGTTTCATGTTCTATCTCCGTTAGTAATCATTCTAT
>RFPW01000125.1 GCA_009925965.1 Betaproteobacteria bacterium | reverse complement strand
ACCCAGCGCTCCAAGGTGATTCCGGAGTTGCCAACGGTCAATGAAGCGCTGAACCTCAAGGACTATGAGTTGATTGCTTACTTTGCGATCTTCGCGCCTGCCGGTACGCCGAACGACATCATTCAGAAGCTCAATCGGGTGGCCAATGCTGCGGCCGCCGACAAAGAGTTACTCGAAAAGTTTTCATCACTTGGATTCGAAACCGCACCGGCCCCGCCCGAAGCGCTAGCCCAGCGCACACGTGTCGAAACAGCAAAATGGGCCAAGGCGATCCGCGATGCAAAAATCGAAGCCGAGTGAGCAGGGGCTGCCCTCATGACCTCACCAACCTACGACAGCACCGCACCTTACCCGCGCGATCTAAGAGGCTACGGCCCGAACCCACCACATGCCCGATGGCCAGGACAGGCCCGCATTGCGGTTCAGTTCGTGCTGAATTATGAAGAGGGCGGGGAGAACTCTGTTCTGCACGGCGATGCCGGTTCCGAGCAATTTTTATCGGAGATGTCCAACCCAGCCTCTTACCCCGCGCGTCATATCAGCATGGAAGGTATCTACGAATACGGTTCGCGCGCTGGAGTTTGGCGCGTCCTGAGAGAGTTTGAATCTCGCAAGCTGCCGCTCACCGTGTTTGGTATCGCCACCGCGTTACAGAGGCACCCGGAGGTCTTGGCTGCCTTTCAGGCCTTGGGTCATGACATTGCCTGCCATGGACTGAAGTGGATCCACTATCAAGACATCGACGAAGCGACCGAACGCGCGCACATGGCAGAGGCGATGTCTTTATTGCAGGAACTTGCGGGCGAGCGCCCCCTGGGTTGGTATACCGGCCGAGACAGTCCGCGGACGCGCCGCTTGGTCGCCGATTTCGGTGGCTTCGAATACGACAGTGATTACTACGGCGACGACCTGCCATTCTGGATGAAGGTTCAAAAAACCGACGGTACCGTGGTGCCTCAGCTGATCGTGCCGTACACGCTTGATTGCAACGACATGCGCTTTGCCCTCCCGCAGGGGTTTTCGCATGCCGACCCCTTCCTCCAATACATGAAGGACACCTTTGATGTTCTTTACAAAGAGGGCGACCCCGAGGGCTTGAATCGCCCGAAAATGATGAGCATTGGCATGCACTGCCGATTGCTTGGGCGACCCGGACGAATCCGGGCCTTGCAGGAATTCCTGGATTATGTCCAACGCCACGATCGGATCTGGATTTGCAGGCGCCTGGATCTTGCGCGCCATTGGCAGCAAGCCCATCCATACACTGCATCACCCTGATGGAACCAAACCCTCGAGCCCTATGTTAATCAACTTAGAGCAACTGAACGCAGCGCCTCTGCCGGAAGCCGTCCAAATGCTCGGCGGCCTGTACGAACACTCCCCATGGATTGCAGAGCACGCAATGCAACACAGACCTTTCAGGTCTTGGGCACAAATCAAGCTCTGCATGTGCGAGGTTTTAAAGAGTGCAGGCCCGCAGGCGCAAGTCGCACTTCTCCGGGCGTATCCCGAGGTAGCCCGTCCCACGCAATGCGGTCCGGAAGAGTTCGACCAGATTCAAGCATTGAACAAGGCCTACAACGAGAAATTTGGATGGCCTTTCATCCTCGCGGTGCGCGGCCCTCGGGGCTCAGGACTGAACAAACATCAGATCATTGAAACCCTTAAAAGGCGTCTTCATGGCCATCCGGATTTTGAGCTGCAAGAGTGCTTGCGCAACATCCATCGAATCGCCGAAATACGACTGAACGATAAGACCGGCTGCCACCCAAGCCTGGGGCATCAGGTGTGGGACTGGCAAGAAGCGCTGGCCCAGCATAGCGATACTGGCTACAAAGAAAAGGGGCAGTTAACGGTCACCTATCTGACTGAAGCACACCTGGCCTGCTGCGCCAGCATTCAGAACACAATGAAATCCGCAGGCTTTGATGAGGTATTTGTCGACGCGGTGGGCAACGTGGTGGGGCGGTACCACCCGCGCGAGCTTAGCGGCAAGTATTTACTGACGGGCAGCCACTACGACACCGTGCGCAATGGCGGCAAGCACGATGGCAGATTAGGGATTTTTGTGCCCATTGCCTGCGTTCAACAACTTGCCCAACAGCAGAAGCGATTGACGGTAGGCATCGAAGTAGTGGCCTTCGCGGAGGAAGAAGGCCAACGCTACAAAGCCACATTTTTAGGCTCAGGCGCACTGCTGGGGCAATTCAATTCAGACTGGCTGCATCAGCTCGATGCCGATGGCATTTCGATGCAAGATGCCATGAAGTCAGCCGGCCTCAATGTGGACGAGATACCGAGTATCAGACGCAACCCTGAGGACTATGCAGGCTTTGTCGAAGTTCATATTGAGCAGGGCCCGGTACTCAATGAAATGAACTTGCCCCTGGGCGTGGTCACTTCCATCAATGGCAGCGTGCGGTATTTGTGCGAGATGGTGGGTATGGCCTGCCATGCCGGCACCACGCCCATGAATCGTCGGCGTGATGCGGTGAGTGCCGTGGCCGAGTTGGCACTGTTCATGGAACAGCGCGCGGCTGCGGATGGCGACTCGGTAGCCACTATCGGGCAACTTCAAGTGCCCAATGGCTCGATCAATGTCGTGCCTGGTCGGTGTGTTTTTTCCCTCGACCTGCGCGCACCCAACGATGTTCAACGCGATGCGTTAGAGCGCGATGTCCTGCAAGCCATTCAGTCCATTTGTGAGCGCCGCGGCCTGGTATGCCAAACAGAACGCACGCTGAGCGTACCGGCAGCCCCCAGCGCCATCGAATGGCAGCACCGTTGGGAAGGCGCCCTGCACCACTTAGGCGTTCCGGTGTTCACGATGCCCAGTGGCGCAGGGCATGACGCCATGAAATTGCACGAAATCATGCCCCAAGCCATGTTGTTCGTGAGGGGTGAAAACAGTGGCATCAGCCATAACCCGCTTGAGTCCACCACCAGTGACGACATGCAACTCTGCATCGACGCCTTTACCCATCTGTTGACCCAACTCGATCAAGAAGGCGCTCGATCACCGGACTAATGCTCCGCTCAAAAACCCGATTTGGCGGGCCAACCAAGCGGCGCCGACCACCCCAAATATTCCTTGGGCAGCGGGTCGGCATAATCGCCCCGCTTGCTCGTTCTGAGATTGAGGCTTGACAGCGCTTCGATCCATTTGACCGCAACCGCGACACCGTCAATCACAGGCACGCCCAATCGGTCCTGCAATGCATGGCATTGCGCCGCCATACCAGCACACCCCAGAACAATGGCGCCGCTGCGGTCCCGAAGCATTGCCTCGCGGGCGCTGGTTTCTAGGACATCCAAAACCTGCTCGGGATCGGATTCCAGCGCGAGGACTGGAATATCCGTGCCATGGATACCGCGGCAGTGCCGCTCAAATCCGTAACGCTGCACCAGGCGCTCTGCCAGGATGCACGTTCGCGTCATCGTGGTAACGACTGAGAAACCGGTAGCCAACATGCTAGCCGCATGAAAGGCCGCTTCCGCGATGCCCAAGACTGGAGCATCGGTCGCCTCTCGCGCTGCATCGAGACCCGGATCGCCAAAACAAGCGATGACCACTCCGGCGAGTGGCCTTTCCGCGTGCAGCCGAACCTGCTCGGCAACGCCCGCTGCCGCAATGACTTCGTCAAAATGCCCTTCAATCGAGCGTGGTCCAAAACTCGGCTGGGACACCAGGATTTCAAAATCAGGACTCGCACAAGATCTCGCGGCCAGGCCGATCGCGTGAGTCATCGACTCCGTCGTATTGGGGTTAATCACAAGGATAGACTTCAACAAGAACTCCCTTAATCGGTGCATGATTCAGTGGCAGCCCACATTGAGCACCAACGCGGTGCAATACGCGACTGCTCCCAGAATAGATAAGCATGGCATAAGCCTTGCAATCATGCGCCGGACCCCTGTTTCAATCAATTTGGAGACCTCATGGCTTTAGCTGCAATTGCGCTTGAATCCAAGCATCAGACCTTCATTCGCCCATTCAAGAAAAAGCTTCTTGTCGGACTGATGGTAATGGCGAGTGCCAGTGCCGCCCTGGCCCAGGAAAAGGTTCTGCGGATCGCGATGACCGCGGCAGACATTCCAAGGACACTGGGACAGCCTGATCAGGGTTTCGAGGGCAACCGGTTTACGGGCATCCCAATGTACGACGCCCTGACCCATTGGGATCTGTCC
The DNA here is from genome assembly GCA_009925965.1 of Betaproteobacteria bacterium. Lineage (GTDB taxonomy): Bacteria > Pseudomonadota > Gammaproteobacteria > Burkholderiales > Burkholderiaceae_E > RFPW01. Next base: position 2,419 of record RFPW01000125.1, on the reverse strand, counting down.
AAGTCAGATGCTGCCAGCGTTCTCATTCCAGGTCTGGCGACCTCGTGGAGCGTCAATGCCCAGGACAAGACAAAATGGACCTTCAAATTGCGCAGCGGCGTGAAGTTTCATGATGGCTCGCCGTTTAACGCCGATGCTGTGGTCTGGAACGTTGGAAAAGTGTTGGACAAGGATGCTCCTCACTTTGACCCCAGTCAGGTCGGTGTCACCGCCTCGCGCATGCCGACCCTGCGAAGCGCCCGCAAGATCGATGATCTGACTGTTGAACTGACGACGAGCGAGCCAGACTCGTTCTTGCCAATCAATTTGACGAACCTTTTTATGGCGTCGCCAGCCCACTGGGATGCGCTCCTTAAAGCAGTTCCGGCCTCGGTCACGGTGCCGGCGGACCGCGCCAAAGCGGCCTGGGTGGCATTCGCGGCGGACGCGTCGGGGAGCGGCCCCTTCAAAATGGCGAAGTTCGTCGCCCGCGAACGTCTCGAAGTCGTCGCGAATAAATCCTATTGGGACCCTAAGCGCACGCCAAAAATTGATCGGGTCGTGATGTTGCCCATGCCCGAGGCCAACGCCCGAACAGCCGCGCTGCTTTCCGGACAGGTCGACTGGATCGAGGCCCCCTCACCGGACGCCATTCCGCAGATCACTCAGCGTAACTTCAAGCTTTACAGCAACGCCCAACCTCACGTCTGGCCCTGGCAGTTGTCATTCGCCGAAGGCTCGCCATGGCTGGACAAACGGGTACGCCACGCGGCAAATCTGTGCGTCGACCGCGAAGGTCTCAAAAGCCTTCTGGGCGGCCTAATGGCGGTACCCAAGGGGACGGTGCCACCGGGACACCCCTGGTGGGGCGATCCGAAATTTGACATCAAGTACGACGTCGCCGCAGCCCGCAAGCTGATGGCTGAAGCCGGTTTCTCGGCCGACAAGCCGATGAAGGCCAAGGTACAGATTTCAGCGTCGGGTTCTGGCCAGATGCAACCGTTGCCAATGAACGAATTTGTTCAGCAGTCGCTGAAACAGTGCCATATCGATATCCAGTTCGATGTCATTGAATGGAACACGCTGTTCACCAATTGGCGCAAGGGATCGAAAGATCCATCGGCTAACGGTGCCCAGGCCACCAACGTCAGCTTTGCAGCGATGGATCCATTTTTTGCAATGGTTCGATTCACCAGCACGAAAACCTTCCCGCCGGTCTCGAACAACTGGGGCTATTTCGGCAATCCGGAATTCGACGGCCTGATCGCCAGCGCAAGGACCAGCTTCGAAGACAAACCCCGGGATGCAGCGCTCGCCAAGCTGCATGCGCGTATCGTCGAGGAAGCGCCATTCATCTGGATCGCGCATGACGTAGGCCCGCGAGCCATGAGCCAGAAGGTCAAGGGGGTCGTCCAGCCTCGCAGTTGGTTCATCGACATCGCAACGATGTCGATGGACTGAGGCTTCGGTTCCAACCCGCCGCCCGCCTGTCGCAGGCGGCGGGTCAGGTCACACCCGCACGAACCCTCACAGCCCTCGTTGACTGAATGCTGAATTATTTGCTGCAGCGTCTGACCTATACGCTGCCGATCATGTTGGGCGTCTCAATCGTTTGTTTTGCGCTCGTGCACCTGGCACCGGGTGACCCCTTGGTATCGATCCTTCCCCCGGACGCATCGGCTGAGTTGCAGGCAAAACTGCGTGAGCTCTATGGTTTTGACCGAAGCTATCCCGAGCAATTTCTAGCCTGGGTCGGACGGGCACTCCAGGGTGATCTTGGTAACTCCATTGCCAGCGGGCGCCCCGTCGCGCAGGAAGTCTTTAAGGCCGTTGGCAACACCCTTCGCCTCGCTGTTTTTGCAACGGTGATTGGCTTCTTTCTGGGAAGCCTTTTTGGATTCGTCGCGGGGTATTTTCAGCATTCCTGGATCGATCGCTTCGCTTCGATGCTGTCGGTCCTGGGCGTTAGCGTTCCGCACTATTGGCTCGGAATGGTGCTGGTCATCATCTTTTCGTCGCAGCTCATGTGGTTACCACCGGGGGGCGCTGGGCCTGGCGGCTCGGGCGACTGGCAGTGGAATCTGGAATACATGCGCCATCTGGTCTTGCCGGCACTGACCATGAGCGTCATCCCGATGGGGATCATCGCCCGTACCGTCCGGGCGCTGGTCGGTGACATCCTGCATCAGGAATTCATCATTGGGTTGCGGGCCAAGGGCATGACCAACGCTGGCATCTTTCTGCATGTGGTCAAGAACGCGGCGCCGACGGCACTCGCCGTCATGGGATTGCAGTTGGGCTATCTGCTAGGCGGCTCAATTCTGATTGAAACGGTTTTTTCGTGGCCCGGGACCGGATTCCTTCTAAATTCCGCCATCTTTCAGCGCGATCTGCCGCTGCTACAAGGAACGATCCTGATTCTGGCCATGTTTTTCGTCTT